>NZ_CP012373.2:1827993-2132658 GCF_001305575.3 Beggiatoa leptomitoformis | reverse complement strand
AAAACAATGGGTTCTTGAAAAGCGGCTTGTAAATTTTCCCCTACCATTCCTGCAAATACACCCGCGACCGTATAGGTGAGTGCCATTGCTAAAACATAAATGAGCGATAATAAAAACGCTGAACGTGTCGATAATTGCTTACCTTGTCCCACGATTATGCTGGATAAAATGGGAATCATGGGAAAAACACAAGGGGTAAAAGACAGCAACAAACCAAAACCAAAAAATAGCAATAACGTATAAAAAATATTATCTTGCATCAAGGCTTGAGCGATTTGGTCTTGTTCGGACAAGTTAGGCAATGCGGGTGTAACCGCTGTTGGGGTTGAGACAGGTGTGATGGTTTCTGCTGGCGTGGTGGGAGCGGGCAAAACAAGGCTAAGTGTTTTACTCATTGGTGGATAACATAAGCCTGCGGTGGCACAGCCTTGATAATCTACTTGTAAATTGAGTGTGTGACTGCGGATATTTTCTAAGGTTAATGTAATAATGACTTCTGTTTGCTCATAGACTTGCACTTTCCCAAACAGCGGGTCATCTTTAGTTTTACTGGGGGGTAAGGCAATATTGCCAATGCTCGCATTATCTGCAACAAAGTGCATTTTTTGCGCGTATAAATAATAACCTTCTGCAACCAGCCATGTTGCCCGTACTGTTTGGTGATTAATGGTCGTGACGGTTAAAAAAAAGGCTTTTTCAGGGTCTAAAAAATCCTCTTCTTCATTCAAGGCGGGTTGGGTTGCTGTTTCACTGGCGGGTGGAATACCATTTGCTAAAGGCTGCAAACCATTATCTGCTGGTTTACTATTATGTTTGGATTGTTGCAACATATCGTTTAAAGTCGGTGGATTAGCAACGGCTATGCCCATCCACACGCTAAAAGATAAGTAGCATAAATAAGCAAAAAAATGAGTACGCATGAGTATTTTTAAGGGTATCGTAGAAAGTTGTTTTTAATATGGAGGATAGGGGATTATCCTTCAATCAAAAAGTGTTTAATCGTTATTGCTATTTGAGTAAGTGCTTAGGGTTTATATTTATTAATTGGATAGATAAAGCGGATGATTTGTGTGATTTGATAACACTTTTTATGATGTCTCGCTTACAATCAATCATGAAAATTGCGCATTCAATATTATTGGTGAGTGAGATAAAATTATCTTTATAGCGTGTTTTAATATTTATTTTTCTGCAAATTAAATTATAGCGGTTATATAACTATTTAATTTTATAATTTTTAACGCTGGATTTTTCTAAAAACGTTTAAAAAATAAACCTTATTCTTAAATATTTTCTCATTTTTCTTCAATTTTAACTTTTATAGGATAGTCACTACATGGAGTTGACTCCACTTACTGCTATTTCGCCAGTTGATGGGCGTTATCATCATAAAACCCTTGCGTTACAACCCATTTTTAGCGAATTTGGTTTAATTCGTTATCGGGTGCAAGTTGAAGTGCGTTGGTTGCAATATTTGGCGAGTGTGCCAGAAATCACAGAAGTTCCGCCATTAAGTACAGAAGCAACGGCGTTTTTAGACGAGTTAGTCCATCATTTGTCTTTGAGTGATGCACAAAGAGTTAAAGACATTGAAACTAAAACTAATCATGACGTAAAAGCGGTTGAGTACTTTTTAAAAGAAAAAATCGCAGATGTTCCTGAATTAGTGGCTCTTAATGAATTTATTCACTTTGCGTGCACGTCTGAAGATATTAATAATCTGTCTTACGCCTTAATGTTACGTGATGCACGGAAAACGGTGATTGCGCCATTATTGACACAAATCATCGATGTATTAAGTCATTTAGCGATTAAATACGCGAGTATTCCTATGTTATCGCGGACGCATGGGCAACCTGCTTCACCAACTACATTGGGAAAAGAAATTGCTAATGTCGTTTATCGTTTACATCGTCAGCGTGAATTATTTATGCAAGTGCCATTATTTGGCAAGATGAACGGTGCGGTGGGTAATTATAATGCGCATTTAGCGGCTTATCCGCAGTTAGATTGGGAAAGTTTTGCTGAAGATTTTGTCATGCAACTGGGGCTTGCGTGGAATCCGTACACAACACAAATTGAGCCACATGATTATATTGCGGAATTATTTAATGCGTTGGCGCGATTTAATACGATTTTGATGGATTTTTGTCGTGATATTTGGGGTTATATTTCGCTCGGTTATTTCAAACAGCGGTTAGTTGAGGGTGAAGTGGGTTCTTCTACCATGCCTCACAAGGTTAATCCCATTGATTTTGAAAATGCTGAAGGTAATTTAGGCGTTGCGAATGCGTTAATGGAACATTTGGCAAATAAATTGCCGATTTCGCGCTGGCAACGGGATTTAACCGATTCCACCGTGTTACGGACATTGGGCGTGGGGTTTGCGCACAGTGTGATTGCTTATGAATCATGTTTAAAAGGCGTGGCAAAATTAGAAATTAATGAAGCGTTGTTGCGGGCGGATTTAGAAAATAACTTTGAGGTATTAGCTGAACCTATTCAAACGGTTATGCGCCGCTATCAAGTGGAGCAGCCCTATGAAAAGTTAAAGGCGTTAACCCGTGGGCGAACAATAGATCAAGCACGATTACAGGCGTTTATTAAAGCCTTAGAAATTCCTGATGCGGAAAAAGAGCGGTTATTGACGATGACCCCTGCAACTTATATCGGTAATGCTACCGCGCAAGCGCAGGCAATTATTGATAGAGTAAAACAAAAAACGACAAAATATGCCTGAATTGAATGCAAATCGCAGTGTGTGGCAACGAATCCGCCAACAATGGCAAAACAGTTGGCAGATTTTGCAGGATAAAAAACGCTTAAAGTTTTTCGTGGCGTATCATCTTGTTTATGCTTACTATTGGTTTTTATTGAAAACGGTACGCATTCAAAAAACGGGGATTGAAGCTGTTTTTGCGGATATTGAAGCGGGACATTGCCCAATTTTTGCGGGTCCACATTTGCATTTATTAGTTTTTTTATTGGCTTATGATGGTAAACCTTGTGCTTTTTTAGCCAGTTCGAGCAAGGATGGGGAGTTAATTACCCATTTGTTGCATCAACGGGGGTTTTCTACGGCGCGTGGGTCTTCGTCAAATCGGGCGAGTGACGGTTTACGGGAGTTATTAGGGTTTATTCGGCAAAGAGTACCTGTCGGGGTAACGTTTGATGGCCCTAAAGGGCCTGCATTAGAGCCTAAACAGGGGGTTGCGATGTGTGCGCGGGCGGCGGATGGGCATGTGTATTTTACCTACGTTAATTTGGCGCAAGGTAAAAAATCTTTTTGGGGAATGCACTTGAAGAGTTGGGACAGGTTTGTATTGCCGTTTCCGTTTGCGCGGTTAGAAATGGTGTATGAAAAAATCGAGGGCTTGCCTGATAAGCGCGACCCTACTTTTCAGGAAAAGACTTTAGCTGAAATTCGTCGTCGTGCCTTTACGCAGTACGCATATTTGTTTGAATAGTCAGTAATTGCAGGGGCGAATTTATTCGCTTTTTGTCAGAAGTGTTACTTGATTAAGGGTATCTTGCTTCAGACGACAGGCGAATAAATTCGCCCCTACATTTTATTAGGTTGATGTAGCAGACTCATCGCCCATACAGGCTTGTAAATAGTTCTGTAGGCCAATGTGTTTAATCAAACTCAGTTGTTTTTCTAACCAGTAAGCATGGTCTTCTTCAGTATCATCTAACATCTGTTCCAGCATTTCGCGGGTAACATAGTCTTTTACCGATTCGCAGTAGGCAATGACGGTTTTTAATTCTTTGACCACGCTGTATTCTAACGCTAAGTCACTGTTTAACATGTCTGGAACTGTTTTACCGACATTTAAGCCATGACGCACGGATAAATCGGGCATACCTTCTAAAAAGAGAATTCGTTTAATCAGCCAATCAGCATGTTCCATTTCTTCTAACATTTCATGATGGCTTTTTTCATACAAGCGATGATAACCCCAATTGTGATACATCCGAGAATGAATCAGGTATTGGTCAATCGCGGTTAATTCACCCGCTAGTAAGTGGTTTAAGTGTTTAATAACGCCATTGTCACCTTGCATCACGTGCTCCTTCTTCAGTTTTTTGTATGTGATTGAAGAACGGTCTTCAACGGGGTAATTATTACATATAATGGGTGATTAGCGGTATTTTGTCATGATGGCGAGTACATTAAAAATAAGTAGATGATTCCGCTTTTTTACTCGATGGTTTGCAAAAGCAGTTCATTCCCGCGAGAAACGCACGTTTTACCTGTCAGGGCTAGATTCTTATGCGTATAAAATATAAACGCGGGAATAACATAACCTGTTTATTTTCATCACTCTACGAATTTGTTCAGACTGCTTTCGTCATTAGACCTTAATCGTCACCAATTCCGCTTGAATTTGTTGGCCAATTAAATGTTTCAAAATGGCATCCGCGCTGATTTCTTCTGTATTGTGTTCGACAATGAGGACGTGTGGTAAATTGTCTTGAAATGAGACGAATGCAACGCCTTGTAATTCTTGAATATCATGAGCAATGGCAACGCGCTCATCGTGGGTAAGGGTTTTATCAAGGTGTAACATTGCGTCAATATACTTATGTGTTTCGGCTGCTGTTTCGTCTCCCTCTTCTTTACCGATGCGTTTGATAATCGTTTGAATTTCTGCAACCACATTGTCAGGCGGTTCAAGTAGCATAAATCCTGTTGCATATAATTCGTGGTCAACTTTTCCTACCCAACGGCTTTGCGCCATACAGCAGATATGTTTGTCTGTTGTCATATCCACATAATGTAAATCAGCTTCTAACTTTTGTAAGCGAATGCCAATAATTACTTTTTTACCAACATCTATAGGCGTTTCACTGATAAGTAATAAGCCATTGCTGGAAATGTCGCCCAGATAGCCTAAGACTTTCCCTGTTTCAGAATCAAAGAGATGTAAAAACATGACTAATACTTGTCGTTTAAATTGACGGCGTTCTTTCATAATAACCTCGCTTAATGCTGTTTTATCCTGATGTTTAAAAGTTACAATTAATATAACCTTAACCTTATTATTCTGTGCTTATCAAGAATATCTTTTACTTTTGTTACTCATTAGCAACTCATCACTTATTTATCAACCATGTCCACACTTATAAGTCATACCCCTATTTGGCAGGCTTTACAAACACATCAACGCACTTTAACAGCCGTACATCTGCGCGATTTATTCGCTCAAGACCCACAGCGATTTGTAAAATACTCTTTGAGTGCATGTGGATTATTTCTCGATTTTTCTAAAAACCATCTCACTGGTGAAACGTTTAACTTGTTGCTCGATTTAGCAAGAAAAGTAGCGTTAGAAAGCCGAATTGAACAGTTGTTTCAGGGAGATAACGTTAATAACACGGAACAGCGCGCAGCGTTACATACCGCATTACGTAATCATTCTCAATATCCTATTTTGGTTGATAACAAAGATGTTATGCCTGCGGTCAATGCGGTATTGGCAAAAATGCGTCAGTTTAGTGAAACCGTCAATCAGGGAAAATGGTTAGGCTATACAGGAAAACGGATTGATACCTTAGTGAATATTGGTATCGGTGGTTCAGATTTAGGCCCTTTGATGGTAGTGCGCGCATTAAAAGCTTTTCATATTCAACCATTGCGTGCATATTTTGTGTCGAATGCGGATAGCACACAATTAGCCGAAATTTTGGCAGATTGTAATCCTGAAACAACCTTATTTATCGTCGCGTCTAAAACATTTTCCACACAAGAAACGCTGTTAAATGCACATAGTGCGCGCCGTTGGCTCATTGAGAAATTAGGCACACCGATGGCAGTCGCACGGCATTTTGTCGCAGTGAGTACAAATACCCAATTAGTGCAAGACTTTGGAATTGATACGGCGAATATGTTCGAGTTTTGGGGGTGGGTGGGCGGACGCTATTCGCTATGGTCGGCAATTGGGTTGTCAATTGCGGTCATGATTGGTATGGATAATTTTGAGCAGTTACTGGCGGGCGCACATGCGATGGATAGGCATTTTGCAAGCGCGCCATTAGCAGAAAATATGCCTGTTATCTTGGGTTTATTGGGCGTTTGGTATAGTAGTTTTTGGTCAGCAAATACGCATGTGATTTTACCTTATGATGTCGCATTAGAGCATTTTCCCGCTTATTTGCAACAGTTGGTAATGGAAAGTCTAGGTAAACAGGTTACTAAACAAGGGATAAATGTAGATTATGCAACTTGTCCAATCTCGTGGGGAACATTGGGGAATAATGGACAACATGCGTTTTATCAATTACTTCATCAAGGGACGCAACTTGTCCCTGCCGATTTTTTGGTAGCGATTGAAAGCCAGCATAGTTTAGGTGAACATCAGTTTGCGGTTTTATCTAATGCCCTTGCGCAAGCACATGTTTTAATGCAGGGGCGAACAGTCGCAGAAACGCGCGAAACTTTGCAGGTGACGGGGTTACAAGCTGAGGCATTAGAGGCAGCAATTCCGCATCGAGTTTTTAAAGGTAATCAGCCGTCAAATACGTTGGTTTATCAGAAACTCACTCCACAGGTATTAGGGGCATTAATCGCGTTGTATGAGCATAAAACCTTTGTACAAAGCGTGTGTTGGGGAATTAATGCGTTTGACCAGTGGGGGGTTGAGTTGGGTAAACAGATGGCAAGTACATTTTTAACAGAGTTGAAAAATACTAAGCCTAGTCAAGGCTATAATTCTTCTACTGATGGGTTATTGAATTATATTAAAACCCGCTTGGTGTGATTTTTTAGTTCTCAGCATGTAATGGATAACACCGCTTAGAGCGGTGGTATCCGTGCTGTTTTTTAATGTTTTAGGAGTGGAGCGGGGTTATTCAGTTGCTTGCATACTGTCGTTTGGCATGTAAAAGTAGATATTTCCATCTTTTATATGCAGTTGTAGTGTTATATTCCAATAGCTGGTGTTGCCATCGGCATTCGTAATCGATGCACGCGGTATGGAAAGTATGTCGTTGGTGAGTGTTCCTGTCACGCCTTCAGATACAGTGCCTGTTGGTTGTGCATTCAATAGTTGAAACCAGAAACCGTTGCTATCTATTTCAACAAGTTTCATATCCCCTTGAATCAGTTGGTCTGCATAAGTAACCCATGCACGTAAAACGCTTGTTTGTAAGTCAAAGTAAGCAGCAACAGGCAGTTGTCCAACGAAAGTCCCTTGACGGTATAAGTTGGGTGTTCCTGTATTGTTTAGCCAGCTTTGTGGCTCACCTTGTGGCGTTAGTCGGTCGGTTGCAATGTGTTGTGTGATGAGTTGATAGCCTAAAGAGCCGAATAGGGCATTTTCATCTGGCATCATGTAAACAATGCTGCTGTCGTCGCCATTGTAGGTAGGAAAACTATAGCTGCCAACATATTCAGCGATTAAACCATCTTTTCCATTGTTTAGGTTTAGGGTGTGAACTTGGAGTTTATCTGTTGCGGTGTTGTAAATATCGTAGGTGATAAAGTTATCGCTGGTTTTACTTAAATGAGGAAAACCAATATCTTGACCATTTGTGGGTTTAACCACGCTGAGTACTTTGCTCGAATTGATATTTAGCGAGTAAATTCCCCATAAACCAATCGTTTCACCTTCTGCTGTCCGTATTAGATTTTGTGCATCAAATAGGATAGTTTTACTGTCTGAACTGAATACCAGCGTATCCACGCCTGAAATGGTATCCGTTGGTTCAGAGCCGTCAAGTGCAGGGGCTTTAATGGTAAAGATTTTATTTGCTTCATTCGTGGTTAAATCAATGACAACTATTTGATTGGTTATCCTGTAATTATTGTCATAAAACGTTAAGGCGTAACGATTGCCATCGGGTGACATGGTAACTGAATGAACATCGTCAAATCCTGCACAGGCTTCTTGACCATTATTAATTTCTATAAAGCAAAGGTCGTCATTTGCGTTAATAAAAACCGCCATGCTTCCATCACCTTGAATACTAACCCGTTTTAATGGTTTAATACTTGATGTGGATAAAATAACGGGTTCGGTATCTCCAAGATTGGTGTCATAGCGACATAATTTTGTGTCCCCAGTGCTGGTTAAACAAGCCGATAACAAGGCATCTGGAGCTTCGCTTACAGGGTTAAATGATGTGGGTGAAGGGGTTGTGGGGTTGTCTGCAAGCAAACCAACGGCATCAAAAGCCTCAGCAACTTTTTGTGCTTCAATAGCATTTTGACCATATAAGTCATGAGCCGCGTTTATTGCCGCAAGACGGGCATCTGTAAATTGTGAATTACGGGTTAAGTATTGAGTGAGCGCGCGATAGAAAATCTTAGCAGCAGCTTCCGTCCCAATAGCATCATTAAGCCCGACACTTAACAGGTAAAACGCATGGTTAATAATGCCACTGTTAATATGCACACCACCATTATCCCCATCTTCTGTATTGGGTAGTGTTTGATAGCTACTCATCGTTGACGGTTGGTCATAAGCTTCAGGATTGGTGAAGCTGCGAATGGTTACTCCCAGCTCTTGCCCGCCTATAATCCAATCGGGTTGTCCTTGCGTGCGCGTTTGTGTCATTTCGCCGAAAATATCAGCAAAGGCTTCGTTTAATGCACCCGATTGACCTTCATAAACCAAGCCCGCACTATATTCAACAACTCCGTGGGTTAATTCGTGACCTACTACATCTGATGAGGCAGCGTAAGGTCTCGCATCACCAAAATACATCGCACTCCCATTCCAAAAGGCGTTATCGTAGTTTTCACCTACGCGCACGATACCGATAATTGAACCGCCTTGACCATTAATTGAATTCCGTTCCTGCTTTTGTAGAAAATAATCATAGACTTCAGAGATATTGTAAGCCGCACTAACACCATCAGCTAAAAAGTTATTATTGGTTGTAGAAGATAGTATGCTTGGTTGAACAATTTCAGCATCCGCATGTTGCGCGTCATAAATAAGGATTGTTCCTAAATTAACGTCGGGTTCAGTTAAACCATATTGGGCAAACATGGGCTTGCTGGTGTCATTAAGCACATAACGCCCCTCCTTTTCGAATACATTAATCGTGCGTACTTGTCCTGTTAAGTCTTGCCCAGAACCTGTTACGGCTGCACCATGAATTTGATTAAATTCAGCTAATACCTTAGCACTCAGTGCATCAACTACTACCATTATTCGTTGGTCTAACCGGGCTAGTACTTGAAAACGCCAAGCAAGACGCGGTTCTTGGTCAACGGTTGCGTAAATAATCAACACGGGCTGTGTCGCTTGTGTATCAACAGGATAGCTAGACATCACCTGATTACGTGCTTGTTCCGCGCTTATTTGCGGGGTGACATTGAGCGGATGACGTGGTGTTGCTGCATAAATACCATTCATCATCACTACGTTACCTTGTGCATCAAGGCGTACACCAATCTCTGCGGGCCACACTTCTAACCCTGCGTATTGTTGGGTAAAGCGTAAGCGGGTATTACTGTTGAGTGTGTCGTATTGTACTTGGTGTAATGCAAACTCTTGGTCGGGGTTTTGAATTTTTAATAGAAAACGGTTAATCCGTAAAAAATCCCGTGCGGTTGTTTCGTTTTGTGTGGTTTTTCCGCTCCGTGTTTGTAAACTATTTGCAGAAATCGTGTTGGCCGTTTGTAAGATACCGCCTTTAATTTCTCGGGGCGTACCATTTTTATTCCATTGAATATTAATGGGGTTACTTGAGCGTAGCGGGCTGTATAGTGGTGAGTATTTTAGCGGTGTTTCTGTGGGTGCATACGGTGCTGCACGTGTTGTTCGGGCGAGTGTGGCACGGGTTTCAGATAAGCTACGCGCTAGTTCATTAGGCGTTGCGGCGAATAATTCGGCAGATGTCAATAAAGCCATGATTACCAACCCACTAATGCCCGTATTGGGCAAGGTGATAGGCATGATAATTTTTCCTTTAGGTATTGTGTTATTAAGAGAGAGTAATAAAGAATGGAACAGCACGGTTTATAAGGCTTACAAACCGTTTTCATTATGAGTGTTATGTAAACGGTAAAATATAAGTAATGATGCTATCTTTCTATTTTTTAAAAATTTACTTAGAATAGCGTGCACAATGTGATATTTATTATCTAATATATTGTTTTAAAAATAAAAATGCCAGAATTTTTGCAAAAAAAAACGGATACCACCGTTTCAAGCGATGTTATCCGTTATTCACCTATTTCATACTATTGCAAGAAGCCTAAAAAAACAGGGTAAATCATGTTGGCATTTCGCCAATCAAATCCGTTTAAAACCGTATTTCTGCCATTCCTGCCACAACAGGGTTTGTTAAATCACCTGTTAGTTCTGTAAACTTATTAATAACATCATAGGGTAATAAGTTATAAATTAACTCCGCACGAATGACGGTGATGTTATCAGCCGTTATTTCATAACGTAGTGTCCGTTTTTCGTAAGGACGTAAACGGGTATCACTTCTGATATCCTTCTCTGTAATTTGATGCGGCAAAATAGGTTGCACGTCACCTGTTTCATTCACCACAATTAAGGATAAAAAGGCTTGTGGGTCGTCGGTATCAACAGGTGGAAAAGATTGGAAATTATGCCAAACTAATTGACCTTCTTTGCTGTATGCCGTGAGTTTTAAATAGGCATTGCGTAAGGGTGAGCCGTCAGGAAAATAATGTGGCAGAATGTTTTGCAAATGCACTTGTGTTTTTAACGTTTTTCCCTCTGCTTGCGTTTCTAAGGTCACGATAACCGCACGTTTAATCATAACTTCACTATGTCCGCCTGCAATCGCATGGTGAGTTGATTCGTTGATTTTTGGCATGTGACAAGATTGACAGGTAGGCGTTGGTTGCGTATTGGGTTCACTCGCTAGTACATGAAATTGACTATGACACCCAACACAGACTTGGCTGGTTCGTAGCATCGTTTGATTGGGTTCCATTGGGAATGGATGGGTTGCATCTAGCTCGGGTGCAAGGTAACGCCCTGAAGGGCTTTGTAAATGGGTGTTGGATAATAAATAGGTTTGTATGCCAAATAAAACCGCGCCTTTGTCGTCAAAAATGCCTTTAAAGTGTTTGGCGGTGTGGCAGGTGACGCAGCTCACGCCTTCGTGATAGTTGGCATCATCAAGTTTTGTTTTGGTGACAAGTGCCGCATTGGGCGCGTGACAGTTTAAACAAACAGGATACGCGCCTTTTAAAGTAATCCCTTCCGTCGTTGGGCTACCGACAACTTCTTTATAAATCCCCCCATGTACAGGGTCACTCAATGCCGTACTTTGGGCGTGCATAGAGCTTTGCCATTGTGCAAAAATATCTTGATGACAAGCCCCACAAATTGCTGTGGATAATTGGTGTGGGTCTAGCGTTGTGGGTGTTGCATGAATGTTTGTTGGTCCAAACAGGCAAAAAAGCAGTACTCCCCCCTTTATAACCAGTTGATATAAAATAGTTAATCTGGTGCGTAGCATGGGTAACTCCCAACATTGTTGTTATGTAGTTAATAAAGTTATACTGTTTCGTTAAAAAATGTCTCTCTGGTGTAACAATGCAAAAACTGTTCATATCTGGAAATAGCGGACATCACGGTTGTCAGTCGTTATAACAAACTATTTGCTATTATTTTATATGTCTAATGACCTATTTGTATCAGAATAAACATTTTGAAGCGTAATTATCACGTCATAATAAAGCGATAACGTGTTATATTAAATTTAGTTTTTTGGAGGATAATAGTATGAGTTTTCTAAAAAAAATAAAAAATTTAGTAACAAAAAATAATGATGATATAGAGATAACTGAAGAGGTTCACGAGTTTTCCCCCGAAGCATTAGATAGCCCTCCTAATTATGTATTTATTAACGCACTCCATGCGGTTAGGCAGGGCGATTTAGCAAAAATTCAGGCCTATCTCCAATTTAATAAAAATTACGTTTTTTGTAGAAATTGGGAAGATAAAACCCTGTTACACGATGCGGTATCAACAGCACGTGTTGAATTAGTGAAGTATTTGCTAGAACAAGGGGCTGATGTGGATGCTATTTGTAAAGAACAAAGTCCATTACATTTTGCCATTGAAGGGGATGTGCGTGAAATTGCGAATAAAACCCCCGAGCAATTTTTAGAATATCGTAAAAGACGGCGTGAAGTTGTACGTTTACTACTTGCCCATCATGCAGATTTAAATATTACTAATGCAAATGGCGAGTTTCCGATTCATACAGCAGCTAAATTGGGCTTGTTTGAACTGGTTGATGTGTTGTTAGGTGCAGGTGATGATGTCAATAAACTGACGGAACAGCCCAAAGACAACGAAGATAAAAATATTGTTAATCAAGCACGCACCCCCTTATTGTTAGTCAGTAAATACACAAAAGACTTAAAAACCATCCAGTTGCTACTGAATAAAGGCGCAAATCCTAATGTGACTGACCAAGAGCCGGGATATAACGCCTTACATTATCTCGTTGCTTATCGAGCAGTGAATCAAGAAAGGGATATGAAAGAAAGCCGTTTGCGTGATGTCGCACTCTTGTTGATACAATCTGGCGTTGATGTAAATGCACTAACTACTGATGTAGAAACACAAACAGCGTTACATCTAGCGGTAAATAACGATTATTTTTTACTCATGGAATTACTCATTCAACATGGCGCAAATATTGAGGCAAAAAATGCTAAAGGTTTAATGCCATTAGGGTTAGCGGCGCGCAATGGTGATGCACGCATGGCAGACTATCTGCTGAAGAAAGGGACGGGCGTGCGCCGTTCACGTGTCTTGTTTCATGCGGCTTCTTGCACAAAAAATGATACCGTTTTACGTGCTTTATTAGACCAAGGGGTGGATATTAATCTACCCGATGAAGAAGGTTACACGCCTATTTTTGCAGCAATTGCGGCTTATTCCTTGCACAATGTAAAATTACTATTAGAAAAAGGCGCGGATTTAACGCAACGTTCCCCCAAAGGACAAACTGTTTTAGAACTCGCTTTTGCCTGTTGGGGAGAAGTTTCTAATCTAACAGGTGAAACTGTTTCCGATGCGCGCAAACAAGCAGAAACGGATGCAAAAGAAATTATTAAATTATTGGGTGGTTTTGAACGTGCAGAGAAAAAGTTTTTTCCTTAATTTCTTTATAAAATAAGCATTGAAGGTATGTTATGCATAGTACACATCCTAATCGGCGGCATCTATTTTTATATTTAGACATTGTAAATTTAGCGACTCAAGAACTAATAGGGCATTTAGGCGATATTTCTAAAGAGGGTATTTTGATTATTACAGATAAGCCCCTCACCATGCACGGCATTTATCACATACGAATCAAGCTCCCTGAAGATGAAAACATCTCCAAACCTTTTCTCGATGTAACAGTAGAAGTTCGCTGGGAAAAACCCGATATTAATCCTAAATTACAATTAGTTGGCTGTCACTTTGTGACAATAGAACCTGATGACTTGTATCTTATTGATGACGTTAGTGAAGTCTTGGGTTTTAATGATTAACACACATAACAGGTAATAAACTTTGCTTTTCAGCATCACGCAACAGCCACTCAGGCAATATTCCTATGCCACGTCTTTTACTCAATTTCTTAAACTTGTTGCGCGCGCGACTGTCTTCCCGTATAGCTCTCTGGGTATTTGTTAGTATTGTTATTATTGAAATAATTATTTTATGGCCCTCTACGGTGCGTCGTGAATATGAAGTGATGAACCAGTTAGAACAAGTCAGCATTGCAACATTAGATGCGGTTGCACGTTTTAGTGAAGCACATACCAGCGCGGCAGAAATCCTAGAAAAAGCCCAAATGTTAGCCCCCGATTTCCCCATTTTAGGCGGGACGCTTTATAATCAAACAGGCAAACAATTAAGCCAATTTGGTGAGCAACCACAATTAGCATTCAATACAATCAACAATATCATAGAACCCTATCGCCAACGGACTGTTGATAACACCCGTTACGATGTTGCTCTCCCTGTTCAACCCAATAGTCGTCACGACTCCCTTGCTAAAGCCCTTGCCGAACAACATTGTCGTTACATTCCTAACGTCCACGCCATGCCTTGCCAATCATTGGGTAGTATTATCCTTGTTCTGCGTATTTCTGCCCAAAAAGTCAACGAAGAAGTAGAAGGATTTGTGTGGCGTATTGCAGGGTTAGTAGTGATTATCTGCTTATTTGTGACGGTTTCTATGCTTTTTGTGTTAGCTATCCTCGTTATTAACCCTATTTTACAACTGCGTACCGCGCTAACCAGTATTAGCGAAGTGACAAATGATGCACCCAATATCAAGCTACTCCGCACACAACGCTGTGACGAACTGGGTGACGTAATGCGAACCTTCAACAACATGGCAAAACGTCTTGTTGAACAAGTTAGTGACATTAAAGACCGTGAAAAACAATTAACCACGGTTGTCAATGAATTGTGTGAAGCCAATACACAAGCAGAAAAACTGCTCCTAAATATTCTACCTATTCCAATTGCAACCCAACTTAAACAAGGTGTTTATCCGATTGCTGAAAGCTTTCCCGAAGCAACGGTTTTATTTGCGGATATTGTTGGTTTTACCCAACTATCTGCACAAACGCCTCCCGCAGAAATGGTAGAGTTGCTTAACCAACTTTTTACTACCTTTGACCACTTAGCAGAACACCACGGGCTAGAAAAAATCAAAACGATTGGCGATGCCTATATGGTCGTTGGTGGCTTACCTGTGCCTAGTGACGAACATGTTGAAGCTGTTGCCAATATGGCATTAGACATGTTGCGTGATGTGCAAACGTTTAGCGGACGACAAGGCACACCATTAAGTATTCGCATCGGTATCAATACAGGGCCTGTGGTTGCGGGTGTTATTGGTGTGAAAAAATTTATTTATGACTTATGGGGCGATACGGTCAATACAGCCAGCCGTATGGAATCACATGGATTAGTCAATACCATTCAAGTGACAGAAAGCACTTATTTGCGTTTGAAAGATAAGTATCAATTTCAATCGCGTGGCACAATTGCGATAAAAGGGAAAGGGGATATGGCAACTTACTTGTTACAGAGTAAAACGTTGGTAGATATCTTGTTATAAAATAAGTCGGACTTGTTATTTAAAAAAAGATTATTGCTGAATAATACTACTTAAAACAACAATGTCGCTATATGTTTAAACCAGAATTGACGGAGACAGAAGTATTAATTTTTCGCTTTTTAATCCCAAAAATTCTGGTAGTTCTGTAAATTGTGATTTAAACAGTCTTTCGTTTTATAGGCGAGAAAAACGGATAACCGCGTTTAAAGCAAAAGAATTCAATAAGGCAACCACAACGGACGTTTTGCTGAAATCACTTTAGTATTCACACCCATAAAATTTAAACCGCCAAATAAACGGGCATACTCAATTTTCATGCAACGATTCATTACCACGTCTAAACCCGCATTCCGTGCTTTTGCAGCAGAAACCTCATCAATAATTCCTAATTGCATCCACAAGACTTTTGCACCAATGGCGATAGCCTGCTCAGTGAGGGCGGGAATTTCTTCTGCTTTACGGAAACAATCTACAATATCAATAGGGTAGGGAATAGATTGTAAATCAGGGTAACAGATTTCGCCCAAAACTTCTGTATAAATAGGATTAACAGGAATTACCTGATAACCCTGTTTTTGCAGATATTTTGCAGCAAAGTAACTGGGTCTATACCAATTATTAGACAACCCAACAATAGCAACCGTTTTATAGGCTTTTAAAATACGGCGTAAACTTTGGACATCATCCATATTATCTCCCCTTATTTATTCAGTTTTTGCAGAACGCGCCCCAAAAATAGCCGTACCAATGCGGACGATAGTCGCCCCTTGTGCAATCGCGGCTTGCATATCATCTGTCATTCCCATTGATAGCGTATCTAAAGACAAGCCTTGTGCTTGTAATTGTTGTAACATTTCATTCAATAAATGAAAGGGTTGGCATTGGGTTGTAAAGTCGGCAGCAGGTGCAGGAATTGCCATTAAACCGCGCAATTTTATATTCGGCAAGGTCTGAATTGCTAAGGCTAACGCGGGAACATCTGCCACACTTACGCCTGCTTTTTGCGGCTCAGCACTGATATTAACCTGAATACACACTTGTAGCGGTGGCAGTATTTGCGGTCTTTGCTCGCTTAAGCGTTTGGCCTGTTTTAGATTATCTAAGGTATGTACCCAATGAAAATGGGTTGCAATCACACGGGTTTTATTGGTTTGTAATGCGCCGATAAAATGCCATTCTACTTGTGGATAATCTACGCGTAAGGCTTGAATTTTTTCAACGGCTTCTTGTACATAATTTTCCCCAAAACAAGTTTGCCCTGCTTTAATAGCATTAATAATGGCTGTTTTAGGTTGCATTTTACTCACCGCAAGCAGTTGTACGCTGTTAGCGGGGCGATTAAATTGGCGTTCTGCCATTAAAATTTGTTGGCGAACATGGGTTAATGTATCGGCAATGCTGGACATAGTGATATAAGGATGATACTGAATGATTTATCTTGTGGGTTAGCAGGTATTTTTTTGTAAATGGATTAAATGAATATCCGTTGGATACGCATTCAATCCGTTGTTAATACCTTTTGTCTAGCTAGCGCGAATTTTAACCAACTCTTTCAACAAGCCTTCTAATCCGCCATAAACAGAAATACTGCCCACTTTTTCCGTGACTTTTTCCAAGGTTTCCAACTCTTTTAAACGTAATGCGGTTGGATTGTCTTCCATCACTTTCGCTGTATTGAGTAATGAGCGGGTAGCCGCAGTTTCTTCACGACGGCGAATTAAATTTGCCTGTGCAACTTTTTCTGCTTCAACAACTTTACTCAAAATGGTTTTCATTTCACCGGGGAGAATAATATCTTTAACGCCAACACTATGCACAACAATGCCTAAATCCGTCGTTTTTGCCTGAATATGCGCGAATACTTGGTCATCAATCATGGTTTTGTTTTCTAACAGTTCATCAAGGGTGCGTGTGCCTACCGCCGCACGTAAACCAAACTGCAATTCTTTATAAATAAAATCAATTGGTTTAGCCAATGCTAAACTCAGTTTTAAATAATCCGTAATTTGGTAACTAGCGGATAAATTAATACGCAAGGTTACTTTATCTTTAGTCAGAATTTCTTGTCCTGCAATTTCAGTTTCTTGCTGACGGGTGTCCACAATATCAACAGCAATGCGACGGTTAAATGTCCAATAGGCGTAAAGCCCTACATCCAAAAGTTTTAACCGCTTTCCGTCAACCGTTAAAATACCAACATGATATTCAGGAACAATAGGACTATAAATTGCGGTACTTAGACGGGAAGCTAACGGCGCATTTTTCGCGTAAATTAACATTGTCGCCTTTTCATGCGGAATTTCATAGTTCTCACTAATATCAATGATATCAGCTTCAACGGTAATTAAGCCTTTCCAATACAGTTGGCGAGTGGTGGGAAATAAAATATCAGTTACAACGCCATTTTTCCGAATCAGCGCAACTTGTTGATTATTTAGCTCTACCTTCATGCAATATTGTTGCATGGCATCCGCATATTTGGTAAGCAGAAAATCGAGCATCGGATGGTCAAATTCAGGTTTAGCAAGGTTAAAAACCTCTACCGTGATTTTCTTTGTAGGGTCAAAATAAGTATAAGTACCTGCCTCTAAAAACCCTTGAAAATCGCCGTCTTTGAATAACAAACCGCGTTCATTTTTGCGTACAACAAATTTACGCCATAACACCATCATGACTTATCCCCGTTTGACTGAAAATAATAATGTGGCTGTTCCACCGCACAATGTGGGTGCTGGTGCAGGGGGGCGATTGCACAACGACAATATTATTGCCTGTCTGCTAAGGTGATAAAAGCACCGCCACAGCATTACATAATATTGAGGAAGAACAACGGCACATCCTATCTTGCCCAACACACAAAACCTGTGCAGGCTGTTATGCGTTATCTGCTAAACCAGCCATTTAACTCATAACGGGAACAGTCACGGGTACTGCCGAATTTTAGGGTAGGAATCGAACCTACTACAGGTTGAGTAAAAGTCAACTGCTCTACCAAATGAGCTACCTAGCATAGGTGGTGTCCAATGCAGGAGTCGAACCTGCGACCTAATTAACAAGTAATTAAAACTCTACCACTGAGTTAATTGGACGGGATAAAGGAACTTTATTATCGGTACGCATCATGTCAATTTGCAGACACAGTGCGCCAGATGGGCATACAGAACCCAAGCAGCTGAATAATAAAATAAGCCTTTGCCCACTGACCATTATGCAGAAAATTGGGTATTGAAACAATCTATGTATTCAGTCTTAACGATAGATGGTATAAAAATAAGGGATGAGAAGATGTTAAATATAAAATCGGTTTCAAACGCCTAAACGAAAAAACGTATTTTAAGCGTGTTCGCGTTTTAAAATTTAAGTACAAAATGTCATTGCTAAACTAGATGAAATCTTGAGTTGTCTGCTTATCTCCTAGATAATTAAGAACCGCTGTTAATCCATTGATGTAGAGATATAGCCCCATGACCGAAACCCGCTATAAGGTTGTTTTTCGTGGTGAAATTCAGCAAGAAAAAACCATAGAACAGGTAAAAATACAGCTTGCGCAAATAACCAAGCAATCACCCGAAAAAATTGAATTACTCTTTTCTGGTAAACCCATAACGGTGCTTAAAGAGGCGGATGAAGTAACCGCAAAACGTTATCAAACAGCTTTTCATAAAGCGGGTGCAATTTGTTATGTGCGGGCAATTACTGCCCCTAATACGGTTGTTACACCAGATGCAATACCACCAAAAAACCCTACCCCGAAAAAAATTCCATCATCACGAGCGGTTGTAAAAAAAGTGCCTGCAACAACCAGCGAGGATATTTTTAATACCGCAGAAGAAAGTCCACGTAAAAAAGGGTCTGTTGTTTTTATCAGTATCATCCTGTTAGTCATTCTTGTGGCGGGTGCATTTTTTGCCACGCCTTATTTAACTGTGTGGAATATGAAAAAAGCATACAGTGCGCGGGATGCGGCAACCTTGAATAGCTATGTTGATTTTCCGACATTGCGACTTAATCTAAAATCACAGTTATCTGCTTTAATTGATAAAGAGATTAAGGGAACGCCCGTGAATAGTGGTGCATCACCTAGGGAGGCAGCGCAAGCGGCTACTTCCTTTGCGATGGCAAAACCGTTGCTTGAACCTTTAATTGATCAATTTATTGTTCCTGAAACGGTGGAGAAATTGTTGGCAGAAAAAGTGCCTGAAAAAGAAGCGCAATCACTTAATTCTTCAATGGAAAAAATTAAATTAAGTTACGATGGGATATCGTCATTTTTAGTAACGACAGAGGTGGAGGGTAAAGCAATTACAGTTGTGTTTGCGCGGGTTGATGTGATTAATTGGCACGTTGTAGATGTACGTTTACCCACTGATGGGATTGATTTACCGACGGAGATGGGTACGCCTTCAGTCAATGCGGAAGAAGAAGTACCTGCCGAGCCTGTTGCTGAACCCGTTTCACCAACAGAGAGTGAAATAAAACCTAATGCGTATGGTGCGTTAGCTTATTCAACGACTAGTGGTATGCACGGGTTATCCAGTCAAAAAAGTTCTCAAGCAGAAGCCGAGCAGGAAGCAAACAATCGTTGTAATAGCCTAACGGCAAAGAAAGATTGTCAGGTATTATCCATGATAAATAATGCTTGTATTGCGTTAGCTAAAGCGTCTGATGCGACGATTTTCGGTTGGGCATGGAATAACACGCAATTGGAAGCGGAAGAACGTGCAATGCGTGATTGTCAGGAGCGGAGCGTGGATTGTCGTTTGCAGCAATCTTTTTGCAGTAAATAGATGTAGTTATATGTAAACAGAGGGATTTTTATCATCTATTTAAGAATGAAAAAATTCTCTCTTGTATCCCTCTCTATGGGACAATTCAGCCATTATTCTTATGACTTTGGCACTGTTATAGTTTTAATATCCTAATGATTTTAGGATGAAAATGAGCAATTATGAAACTAAGAAATAGAACATTACTTGCCATTGCATCAACGCTGATTATTTCTATCACAATCCTTTATTTTTTTTCTGCACATATTTTATATCTTAATATTCAACAAGCGGAAAGACGTGAAACAGTACAGCAAATTGACAATTTTTTATATGTCCTAAAATATGCGCAAACGCATTTTAATCAAACGCTTTATTCTTGGTCAACTTGGGATGATACCTATCAATTTGTGGATGATCTCAATCCAAACTACATCAGTTCTAATTTAACGCTTTCGATGATGGAAACCAGTAATGTTGATTTTATGCTGTTTTTCAATAAATCAGGAAAGTATGTGTATGGTCTTGGGTTTGGGCATGAGCGTTTAAAAGAAGAGGATATATCGGATGTACTTCAACAACAATTAGTCGTGAATGGACAATTGCAATTACCTTGGAATGCAGAAGAAAGTGTAATGGGCTTGATAAGTTTACCAACTAATCCCTTATTGATAGCAGCTTATCCAATTTATCCAACGGAAAACAAGGGTGTATCCAATGGTCATTTAATTGTTGGGAAAGTGCTAGATGCAACTTATTGGCTTGATTTATCTAAAATTATTCAGCATACATTAACGGTTAATTCTGTACATTCTGATAACCTACCGATTGATTTTCGAGATGCTTTTCAACACATCACGCCAGAAGAAACTAAGTATGCAAATGAATTATCGGACGGCTTTATCGGTGGTTATACAACGATTCCTGATATTTATAGTAAGCCATTGCTGATTATTCGTTTATTAGTGCCGCGAAAAACGTATCAAGCGGGACAGCGTAATCTGACTTATATGTTAATTGCGGTTGTAACGATAGGATTAATTCTTTTATTTGTTATTTTGTTTTTATTAGAACAAATGATATTAAAACGCTTGAGTTGTCTGATTAACGAAGTCTCTGAAATCAGTATAACGGGAGATTTAAGCAAACGAATTAGTCCGTTAGGCAAAGATGAGTTTTCTACCTTATCCAAGCAAGTCAATACATTGTTGAATGCACTGCAACAGTCACAAACTGAAATAATGGCACTAAATACCAGTTTACATACAGAAAATCTGCGTATGTCGGCTGAATTAGAAGTATCGCGCCGTATTCAATACATGGTATTACCAAAAAATAGTGAGTTAAAACAACTTTCTAATTTGGAAATTGCTTTATCTATGCACACAGCGACAGAGGTGGGTGGAGATTATTGTGATGTTTTTCAACAAAATGGGCATATTATTTGTGGCATTGGCGATGTAACAGGACATGGATTAGAAAGCGGGGTTGTCATGTTGATGGTGCAGTCTGCCTTACGCGCGTTATTCGTCAATGATACTAAAGCACCGAAACAAATTTGGAACGCGCTAAATCAGATGGTGTATCAAAATGTGCGTCGTATGCAATCAGATAAAAATTTAAGTTTGTTGGTGTTAGATTATTTCGACGGCAAAGTTAGACTGATGGGACAGCATGAGGAGGTGTTGATTCTTCGCCAAGATAAAATGATAGAAAGAATAGACACTTTTGAATTGGGTTTTGTTATTGGTTTATTAGAAGATGATATGTCAGAATTCGTGCAGGAATGCGAAATACGGTTGGCGATTGGAGAAGGTATTGTTTTATTTACTGATGGGATTACGGAAGCAGAGAACGAACACGGGGAATTTTATGGCATTGACCGTTTGTGTCAGGTCATAGAAGAGTATAAACACGCTTCAGCGTCTTTAATCCAGCAGGCGGTTATGGATGATTTAAACCAATATATTGGTAACGCCCCTGTTTATGATGATATAACGCTGGTTGTACTTAAACGTTGCAATTGAGCTGCGCAAATCTTGTTCCCTGTACTAATCAATTAGATGCACAGGGAACAAGGGGTGTCTTATAAAAACTTATAAGGCTTCAGTGTTTTTACTTAAGTAATCGGCAACACCTTCGGGTGAGCCTTTCATGCCCACATCCCCTTTTTTCCAGCCTGCTGGGCAAACTTCGCCATTTTCTTCAAAGAATTGTAACGCATCAACCATACGTAACATTTCGTCGACGTTACGTCCTAAGGGCAAATCATTCACAACTTGGTGAACAACTTTACCTTCTTTGTTGATAAGGAAAGAAGCACGATAAGCAACACCACCCGCCGCTTCAATACCGTAGTTTTTGACAATGCTGTGATTGATGTCAGCAACTAAAGTATATTTCACCAAACCAATGCCGCCCTTTTCAATGGGCGTATTGCGCCATGCTAAATGGCTAAAATGGGAGTCGATGGAAACGCCAATTACTTCCACATTGCGTTTTTTGAATTCTTCTAAACGCTTGTCAAAGGCGATCAATTCGGTAGGGCAAACAAATGTAAAATCTAAGGGATAAAAGAAAATAACCGCAGGTTTCCCTTTGATAGTCGCGGACAGATTGAAATTATCGTCGATTTGACCATTGCCTAAAACAGCGGCGGCTGTGAAATCAGGGGCGGCGTGTCCAACTAAAACTGTCATTATTCAAACTCCTTGATTATAGAAAGGTTATGGCAATCAAAAACCTGAAGCTTTCAGGATTTTTCTCACTCATGCGTTATATCACACTTTCAATTGTAACCATTTTGATGTGATTTAGATACAGTCTAAAAAATTTCTTCGAACGCATCATTGAATATGGTGTTGTATCAGATATTGCTCAATAGCTATTTTTTATGACACAAGTGAATTTATTACCTTTAGCTGATAACCCGTCCGCCTCTTACAAAGCGTTTAGCATAATAACCACTGGCCAGGCTATCAACGGTTACGTTTCTACCACGTGATGGTGCATGGATAAATTTGTCATTGCCGACATAAATACCAACATGACTAATGCGTCGTGAACGATTGGTTTTAAAGAAAACCAAATCACCCGGTTGTAAATCGGTATGTTGGACAGGAAGCGAGGCTAAATATTGGTCGTGTGCTGTGCGGGGTAGTGAAATGCCAATTTTGCTATGTGCGTAATAAACTAAACCACTGCAATCAAAGCCACTGCTGGGGGTTTTTCCACCAAACCGATACCGTGTTCCTAACACTTTATTGGCTTGTGTCAAAATTAGATTCATACGTGCTGTGCGTGGTAAGTGACTCGCTTGCAAATAGGAGAGGGCATCATTAGCATCTGCAAGTGTGGGGTTTTCTTCTTCTGCCTCAGCCATTTGTCCTAGTGTGTCGACAAAAATTTCTACCACTTTATCGTATGAAAAGTTATTTTCTGTCCCTGTTTGTTGAAGAATATTTAAATAGGCCATAGAAACAGATTGTTCAGCTAATGTGCTGACAACAGAGTCATAAGAAAAGGCGAACGCACCAACAGGGTCAACCAATTTACTTTGTTGAAAATCATTTAATTCTGCTTTTAAATCTGCTTGTCTAACGGAGAAATCAAGCTGTTGTAATTCTGGTTGTAAGCTAGTTTCTTGAATATCACTTAAATGGCTACATCCCGTTGTTAATCCCGAAAGAAGGATAAGTAGGAAAACTGTTCCTTTCATATTGATAGACATATTCTTTTAACTTCTCCCTGTACTTAGTGTTTTATTATAAATTTAGGTTATCTTAGGTATCAATACCTATTGATTATTCTAACGATGTCTGTCGGTAAAAGATATATAATGGATAAAACCACAGTATCTATGTGTGTAAACGTAGGGAATATTTTTTTATCTTTGAATTCTGTCAGTTTTTGAAATTCTATGAATTTTGATGCAGATAAAAAAAGACCCACAGCAAAGCAGTGGGTGAGGCATAAAAAAGCAACCACGATGGGTTGCTATGATTATTAGGTAGTTAGTTTCTATATGACGGATTTAATTATTGTTCTACTTTGAAGTATTCGGCTAAATAAGCTGGGAAATCAACACCTGTTAATTTAAAACGGATACCAAATCGCTCTTCAAGTTTATCCGCTTCTTTTTGTGTTGGACGGATAAAAGAAACCTCTGTAAATTCTGGGTTATTTGTCAAAATTTCCAATAATGCAGGCGGATTTGGGCTATAACCTTCAACTTCTGCAACCCCTGTTTCTATTTTTAATCCTGATATCCAACTGTTTTTTGGGATTAAGTCATTCAGCTTATTCATTAAAACCGTAACATGCTGTTGTGGAAAGTTTTTCACAGGGGCAAGATAATCTTCAATTTCCACAACTTCATTGCGTAATTGTGTCACGTCAATCGTTTTACCCTTTACTTCAGCCAGTTTACGTTCTAAACGTAATTCCCGCTGAATGGCATAGGCGACTCCTAATATACCTAGAAAAACAACTATACCTGCCGCAATCATCATGGTGCGTCGTTTTTTCTGGTTATTTAGGATATTTGTCCGTCGTTGCGTGCCTGCGGGCATAAAGCCATAACCATAAACAACGCTATGCGGCATGGGCAGACTGTCCCACGCATTAGCTGTTCCCTTGTAAATGGCATTTTTATCGTTTAAGGCGGATAAATTGGCTTGAAATTGTTTGTTGAATTCTGCATCCGCACAATCTGCTTTTAGAACATGTAACCAGCGACGAATAGCACTGCCTGACCATTCTATTGCAGTGATAGCCGCATCATCCTCGTCAATGAGATGGCAGGCTTGTTCTACAGGTGCAGGGAGGGCAAGCAAGGCGCGGGGTAAAATAACTGCCAGAAATAAACCTTCTTTTTCAAACGCATTAAATAGTTCTTCCGCCCGTTGTGCAGAAAGCCACAAAGCAACCGTTGCACCGCTATGGGTTTGGGGTTGTACCGCAAGTAATAAGGGGTCGGTTACACCGGGTAATAGCGTAGGTAGTTGTAAGTTGACGGCATTTTTTAGCGTAGTGGGTGCAATGGCGGGTAAATTTAAGCTGATGGCGACGAATTCGTCATTCGGCAAGGCAAGCGCAATTCGTTGTTGTCGGTCTGTATTGGGTAATAGTCGCCGTGCGGCTTCGGCAATTTCAGTGGCGGTGAGTTTTAGTAACGATTCATCATGTTGGGCAATTAAGTTTTGCCGTTCTGCATGAAATAATGTATTACCACGAATAATAAGACAAATATCTGCTTTTACTATGGAAGCACTGCGTTTAAAAGAAGGTATTTTTATTTTCATATCACATTAGGATTCTGAGGTCACTGGTTGAGCCGATTCGTCTTGGTCAATCGCCCAGCCTGCGGGCTGTGGCAGTGACCAATGCATCGTTAAACCCATATCGACCAATTCAGTGGTTAAAAAAGGATTGTAGTAGGGGTCGCCTTGTTGTAGCCAGTTTGCCCAATATTCACTAAACCGTGTACGGTCATTATTTGACCAGTTGCTGGGGGTTTGCCATTCTCCCGTGTGTTGAAAGCGGGCAAAAGGGGTGTAAACCGTGCGCCAGCCTGCGTGTAAGGCGCGCAATGCAAAATCAAATAGACCGTAGGGGCTTTGATAATCATGCGTTAACCCCCCGAGTTGTTGCCAAGCAGTGCGTTTAATCGCACAGCAGAACGGATGCGGAATGCTAACGTTGTGCGCGATTGCCGTCATTGCCATATAACTGGGGGTTGTTTCTGGCTCATTTTGATAGAGCGCAAGCGGAATACCTGTGGGACGTTGTACCCAGCCTGCATGTAAAATACGGCCATTTGTATCTATAACTTTTCCCGTTACCATTCCGACTGCGGATAATTGTAACCAGCCGATAAGTTCTTGCACCGTATCTGGTGTTAATGCTTGTAAAGTATCAGCTAAGATAATTAGATAAGTGATGTCTGGCGCATTTTTTAATGCCTGATTAATACAGTTTACATAATCTGCATCAGCAGGTAACGTTAAAATCTGATAATGATTTTCTGCGACAGGCATGAACGTTATACGGTAATTGCCACGCCATAGTGCTTTATTTTCAGTCACTGTTGCGTATTGTATATTTTGTCGTTGTAAGGATTCTTGTAACGCATGAATACCCGCTTGATAAGCATATTCTTTCGCATTATGTTCCAACGCAACCGAATGTTGATGTTGTCGCCAGTGGTAGAGTACTTTAGGAATATGCTGGACATGAGGCTGTTTATCCATCGCCCGCAACATTAAATCGTAATCTTGTGAACCTTCAAATGCTTCACGCACCCCACCTAGCTCATTCAATAAATACCGTCGATAAACTAATAAGTGAAACAAATAGTTACCTGATAACAAGGTTTCTGGTGACCATTGTGGTTTAAACAGGTGCATAAAACGAAAACCTGTTGGGGAAATCATATCGCGGTCGGTATAAACAATATCGGTGTCTGGTTTATCTCGTAGCGTTTTTGCAACCCAATAAAGCGCGTCGGGCGCAAGTCGGTCATCATGGTCTAAAAAAGCAACATAATCCCCTGTTGTCATTGTAATCGCCTGATTAGTTGCCCGACAAATACCTAAATTTTCTGCGGCATGATAAACCCGAATACGGGAATCATCACGGCTTAACGCTTGTAAACAGGCGATAGTATCAGGATGACGACTGCCATCATCAACGATACACAATTCCCAATGTGGATAGGCTTGTGTTTGTACGGAATAGATACATTCCCGCAGAAAATCGGGTGGGGTGTTATAAACAGGGGTAACAATACTGATAATGGGCGGTTTTTCCCATGTAATTGCGTCATCTCGTAACTGTTGCCATTCATACAACGTTAGGAAACTATGGTGAAATAACCATGCTTGATATTCAATCCATTCACTACTCGCCCAACGTCTTAAATCAATAGTCGTGGGCTTATCAATAAGGTAGGGAAGGGCTTTAGGTTTAGCACGAAACAACGACAACAGTGGGGTTAAAGGCACGATAAGGAATAGGCTTGAAATAAAACAATTAAAGTAGGAGAGCAGTATAAACTAAAACAGAATAAAGTAGCATTTTACAGCATATTATGCTGATTTATATTGCGTTTAAGTCAGCATTAACAAAATTTAAAGATAAAAAATATAAAAACAATCAAGAATTATCTACTCATGGATAATAGTAAAGATAGCCACATTGATAATATTGAAAATCCTATCTGTCTGTAAATTCTGATTCAAACAATCTTTAAGCAGATTTCTATCCTATTTCCTAGATAATGGAAGAATAAATAAATTACCAAACTTTTAGTTATCGCCATAAACAGATTTATTATAAGTTTCATTATATTATAAAAGAAAATACAATTATTAGAACAGTTATTTCTATAAAAGGAGTATCCATGATGGTGCATTTAACAGAGCAACAAATTCAAACCCACGCACTTGATTATGCAACACAATCGCCAAAAGCAATTTTACAATTGGCATTACAACACTATGAAAAAATTTCAATTGCCTTTAGTGGTGCTGAAGATGTTGTGCTGATTGATATGGCATACAATTTATTAAAAAAACCAATAGAAATTTTCTGTTTAGATACTGGACGATTACATGCAGAAACCTATCGTTTTTTAGAAACTGTCCGCACCCATTATCAATGCACACTGACTATTTTGTATCCTGATGCGACTGCTGTAGAGCAACTTATTAAGGAAAAAGGATTTTTCAGTTTTCTCCAAGAGGGACACCAAGAATGTTGTGGTATTCGTAAAGTTGCCCCTTTAACACGCAAACTGAATACCCTAGACGCATGGATAACAGGACAACGTAAAGACCAAAGTTTAGATACTCGCGCACAACTGTCAGTTATTGAAATAGATAAAACGTTTTCTACGGTCGAGCATCCACTGGTTAAATTTAATCCATTGGCAAATTGGACATCCGCACAAGTTTGGAATTATATTCAATTGTATGAAGTTCCTTATAATTTGTTACATGAACGCGGTTTTGTCAGTATTGGTTGCGAACCCTGTACACGCGCGGTATTACCACATCAACACGAGCGGGAAGGGCGGTGGTGGTGGGAAGCAGGCACAAAAAAAGAATGCGGTTTACATGCCAGCAATACAATTTCCACACACAAGCCCACTTGATTATTGCCACACACTCCCACACTCAAGGAAAGGTTGTTACGTGAACTTAAGGTCTGACCGAATCTAGCGAATAATTCCTTCCATTTTACGCAGAGAAATAATGATGAGTGCGAAAAAAATTCTGTTGTTAGCGGGTGATTATGTTGAAGATTATGAAATCATGGTGCCATTTCAGGCCTTATTGATGGTTGGACACATTGTTCATGCTGTCTGCCCTCAAAAAAAACTAGGTGATATTGTTCGTACCGCTATTCATGATTTTGAAGGTGACCAAACGTATAGCGAAAAACCGGGACATAACTTTACCTTAAATGCGACATTTGCAGATGTGAAAGCGAGTGATTATGACGCATTAGTTATTCCGGGGGGGCGCGCGCCAGAATATTTACGTCTAAACCCTGATGTTATTAATATTGTTAAACACTTTGCTGAAACCAATAAACCCATTGCAGCCGTTTGTCATGGTGCGCAAATCTTAACGGCGGCAGGGGTTGTTAGTGGTAAAAGTTGCTCCGCCTATCCTGCGGTTGCGCCTGAAATCAATAGTACAGGGGGATGTTGGGTAGATATTGCCTTAACAGATGCGTATGTTGATGGTAATTTAGTTACCGCCCCCGCATGGCCTGCACATCCCCAATGGTTAGCAAAATTCCTTATATTATTAGGTACAAAAATCACCCTGTAAAATATAGCAACCGTGCCATAAAGTGATTTAAATTTAGGATTAGCCTAATCCTTCGCACCGTTTTATAGTGCGTTTAGTATAGATAAATCCCTTTCAAACAGGGGAATTTTGCAAGTCACCATTAACAGAAGTATCAACAAAGACAACGGATAACACCGCTTCAAGCAGTGGTATCCGTGATGCTTTTGGGCGCGGGCTGACACGCGAATATGCAAACTATATGAATCGGTTGTGGTTATAAACCTACTTTCTTGCAAGGTATCTTCTCTATCTGATGTCAGGTAAAATGACACCCTCAATTTTTTCACCATTGTAATTCCCAACAGCTTTACTAGAATTTTAGCGTTATTACCAACTAAAACCTCCCTCAATTAACTACCGCTTTTCTCATATTATTTTTTCAATACAACCGAATTTTTTCCTCTTCCATTTTAAGTAAGGTAACAAGCTATGTTCTCAACAAATATGACTATTGCCGAGTTTGACCCTGAGTTATTTCACGCCATTCAACAAGAAAAACAACGGCAAGAAGACCATTTAGAGTTAATTGCATCCGAAAATTACACCAGCCCGCGCGTGTTAGAAGCGCAAGGCTCTGTATTAACCAATAAATATGCTGAAGGTTATCCCAGCAAACGTTATTATGGGGGATGTGAGTTTGTTGATATTGCTGAACAATTGGCTATTGACCGCGCTAAAGAATTATTTCACGCAGATTATGCCAATGTTCAACCACATTCAGGTTCACAAGCAAATGCGGCTGTTTATATGGCATTGTTAGAGCCACACGATGTTGTATTGGGCATGAGCCTAGCGCATGGTGGACATTTAACACACGGTGCAAAAGTCAACTTTTCAGGCAAAATCTATAACGCAGTGCAGTATGGGTTAGACACGGCAACGGGTGAAATTGACTATGCACAAGTAGAAAGTTTAGCGTTAGAACATAAGCCAAAGATGATAGTTGCGGGGTTTAGTGCTTATTCGCGCGTGGTTGATTGGCAACGTTTTCGTGATATTGCGGATAAAGTTGGCGCGTATTTATTTGTCGATATGGCACATGTTGCAGGACTGGTTGCTGCGGGTTTATATCCTAGCCCTGTTGCGATTGCGGATGTAACCACCACCACCACACATAAAACCTTAAGAGGGCCTCGCGGTGGAATGATTTTGGCGCGGGCAAACCCTGATATTGAAAAGAAATTACAATCGTTGGTGTTTCCCGGCACACAAGGCGGTCCTTTAATGCACGTCATTGCTGCTAAAGCGGTCGCGTTTAAAGAAGCCTTACAACCCGCATTTAAAGTGTATCAACAACAAGTGTTAGACAATGCCCGCGCAATGGCTGCCGTGTTTAGTGAACGTGGCTATAAAATTGTTTCTGGTGGCACGGACAATCATTTGTTTTTATTAGACTTGATTGATAAAGGGATTACAGGAAAAGCAGCGGATGCCGCGCTAGGCTTAGCCCACATTACAGTCAACAAAAATGCAGTGCCAAATGACCCACAATCGCCATTTGTCACCAGTGGTTTACGTATTGGTACGCCCGCAATTACCACCCGTGGCATGGGATTAAATGAAGTGAAACAAATTGCAAATTGGATTTGTGACATTTTAGGCGATATTGATAACATCGAGATACAAGCCCGTGTGCGCAATCAGGTGAAACATTTGTGTACACAATTCCCCGTTTACGCAGAAACCACTAAACAGGCAAATGCGGCTTAATTAAGATTGAGGGCGAATTTATTCGCCCTTTATTTGGTTGTTGTAAGTTCAAATCAGAACGCATTGATAATCTAACTTTTAGAATTTAAATAAATTGTTCCCTGTGGTTGGGCATCACCATAAAAATTAATGATAGTGATCATTGCAAAACGGTTAGGTGAAATATCATTTATATTTGTTATACTAAACGAAAATATTATAAAAAAATAATACATCAAAGGACACTATATGCCGCATCATCAACAACGTGTGGTCATCTTTACGGATTTTCCGGGTTGGCATGGAAAACGGCTCACTAAAGCCTTTGCTAAACGCCATATTACGAGCCAATATCTTTCTCTCAACGATTGTTACTTTGATTTAAACAGCGCAACTGGCTTGCAAATTCCTACGTTTACCGATTGTTTGCCTGATGGTGTCTTTGTGCGAGGTATTGCAGGCGGAACGTTTGAACAAGTAACAGTACGATTAGGCATATTACACGCGCTAAAAGCAGCGGGCGTGCCTATTTATAACGATGTTCGAGCCATTGAACGAACCGTTGATAAATCGATGACCAGTTTTTTACTGTATCGAGCAGGGATTCCTACACCCGCAACGGTTGTTTGCGAATCGCGGGAACAGGCAAGCCATGTTTTGCATACCGCGTTTGCGCGTGGTGAGGAAATGGTATTAAAACCGTTATTTGGCTCACAAGGTAAACGCTTGTTGCGTTTAAAAGCAGGCGATAGTTTGCCAGCGGGTGAACTGTATAATCATCTTTACTATTTACAAACCTTTATCCCTTGTGCAAATACGGATAAAAGCGGTAATACATTGGCTTATCATGACTGGCGCGTGTTTGTTATTAATGGTAAAGCCCAAGCAGCTATGTTACGGCATAGTCAACATTGGATTACTAATCGCGCCCAAGGTGCAAGCTGTCGCGCCAGTGCTTTAGACCCCGAATTAATTAAATTGGCTGAATCTGCTGCCCAGACAATCAATGTTGATTATGCTGGTGTGGATATTCTGCGCGATAAAGCAGGACAAGCCTATGTATTAGAAGTAAACGGCGTTCCTGCATGGCAAGGGTTACAAGGGGTCTGTAAACAAGATATTGCCGATTGTTTGGTGGATGACTTTGTTTTACGGTATTTGTCACCATACAGTCAGGCACATGCTGTGTTATGAGTGGATTGTCTGCAAGCCTGATTGAACAAGCCGTTTATGCCGCCTGTGTTGCTGAACTAAATGCGTTTAAACCGGGAAATGTCAGCATTTACAGTGCAGGACATGGCATGACCACGGCTGATTTTATTCACAGTGCAAAACAAATTGCCCCTATTTTAGCGAATCCCAGTTTATCCATTGGTGAGCGCATTTTGGGGAGTGTTGAGGCAACACAAAAAGCGGTGGCGTGTAATACAAATTTAGGCATTATCCTTTTATGTGCGCCATTGGCAAAAGCAGCGGAACAGGGGGATGTGCTTGAATGTTTACCCACTGTATTGGCAAGTTTAACCCAAGCGGATGCGTGTTTAACTTATCAAGCTATTCGGTTGGCTAATCCTGCGGGATTAGGCGATGTTGCAGAACAAGATGTGCAACAAGTACCCACGTTGTCATTATTAGAAATAATGCGATTGGCACAAACACAAGATAAAATTGCTTATCAATATGCAAATAATTATATTGATATTATTAAATTTTTACCTACATTAAATCGCTTACTCACAAACGGATGTGCTTTACCAACAGCAACCGTTATCACTTATCTGCATTTTTTAAGTGATTTCCTAGATACGCATATTGTGCGAAAATGGGGACGTGTTATTGCTGAACAAGTACAACAGCAAGCCCGTTTGTGGGTAGCAAAAGAAGTGTTTCCATCCGATACCAGTCTATCTGCCTTTGATGATTGGTTAAAAACGCGGGATATTAATCCAGGTACTAGTGCAGATTTAACGGTTGCCGTTTTATTTATAACGCAATTAAGGGAACTGTTTAGTGGCAGGGATGCGAAACTAAAGGAGGGGAATGCTAAACGCGACTCTGTTCGAATTTCGTATTCCACACATAACGACTGATGGCAGTTTGCCATTTTTAAAACCACGTAAAATAGAGAGGAAGAATAATGTCAGCTCATGGTAATAAAGTGATTGATGGCGTTTTAGTTGGTGAGTCTTTAGTTGGTGATGGCAACGAAGTTGCCCATATTGATTTAATCATCGGCCCCCGTGGCAGTGCCGCAGAAGATGCATTTTGCTTAACCCTGACCAACCAAAAAGAAGGCGTAAATGGTTTATTAGCCGTTTTAGCCCCTAATTTAGCGGTCAAACCTTCTACCGTGATGTTTAATAAAGTCACGATTAAGGGCGCAAAACAAGCCGTGCAAATGTTTGGTCCCGCACAACGCGCAGTTGCAATGGCGGTTGCTGATTGTTTAGCCGATGGTACGATTCCAATGGAAGAAGCAGATGATCTCTTCATTTGCGTTGGTGTCTTCATTCATTGGTTGGCAGAAGACGATGCCAAGATTTATGACTACAACTATGCAGCAACCAAAGAATCCATCAAACGTGCGATTGCCAAAGAACCCAAACCACAAGACGTGGTTGCAAAACGCAGTAGCTCACAACATCCTTTCTCCCCGAAATAATGTTGTAAGTATGTAGTGAAAAAGCCTGTCAGTATGCTGTATTGTCTGACAGGCTTTTTTTGTAGCTCACTATTTTAAATCAATTTAAACTTAATCCGTTATGTTGCAATTACCCACAACGCCTCAGACCCCTAACCAGTTAATTGAAAACGGTGTACGTTTATTTATTCAAGCCTTTCCCACCATTTATCCTGTCACCCTAGCCGTTGGGATTTTTTCCATGTTACCCAGTCTGAGCCTGCCTGCGTTATCCTCAGACAATTTGGACGACATTGTGCAAGCTATGCTGGATTTTTTCCCCTATTTGCCTTTTTATACAGGCATTATGCTGATGTTATACGCGATTTTATTTTATCAACTCAGCGTGGTTATTCGGGGGATAACTATCAGTTACTGGGAAATTCTACGCACTGGTGTAGAAAAACTACCTATTTTATTTGTTGCAACATGGATTTATGCGTTCTTATTAGGAATGGGTTTCTTTTTTATGCTTGTTCCCGGCATTGTGTTAGGCATCGCGCTTATTTTTTATATGCCCTTGATACTTTTTGACGAAAAAGGGATTGTGACGAGCTTACGAGAAAGTTTCCGCTTAGTGTGGGGACAATGGCTACATACCGCTTCAGTTTTATTATTGGCGTTTTTAATATCGTCAGTTGTGGGACAACTGATTGCCATGCTTTTAGAAATGTTAATTCAAGCAACCATACCGCTGGATGAGGCTGTATTTTTAGCCGTGTTAAAATTTATTTATATCCTCATTACAAGCCTACTAAGTCCCTTTTTAGACGGCATTATTTTATTGTTGCTACACGATTTAAAACTACGCCGTGCAATCACAACCGCCTTTATTGAAACTCCGAAAAACGGTCAATTTAACGCTTAACTACAAACACAATCGCCATTCCTTATCAAATACCCGTTGATACACTAAATAAACGCTTGCCATCGTCCCGATGGCTGTTGCGGCGGATAACATCAAAATAAATACAATTTGATAGCGTGCCGCATGTAATGGGTCTGCTCCCGCCAAAATTTGCCCTGTCATCATACCGGGGATAAACACCAAGCCAACGGCATTCATAGAATTAATCATCGGCATTAACCCTGCTAATAATGCCGTGCGAATGCTAGGTAATGCGACTTCCCACAACGTTCCACCGAATGCAAGCGATTGATTAACTTCAGCAGTCCGTTTACGTAAATCATCAAGTAACCGTTCAATAGAAACCGCAATGCTGGTCATTGTGTTACCTAAAACCATGCCTGCACTGGTTAATACATAACGCGGGTCATACCACGGTTCTACTTGTAAAATGATGGTCGTCAGCGCGAAAGTAACGATAACATTGGATAAAAAAATGGCTGCCGTCACAGGTAAATATAAACCAGCAGGACGTTTATTAATCCGTTGAATAGCAATGTGTGCTGTCATGAAAATCATACATAATAAAATCCCCAAAACCAGCCACATACTGGAATGCTTAAAAATCCAAGTAAACGCAAAACCAAGCGCGATAAGTTGTACATAAGCTCGAATAACGGAAAATAATAAACTTTGTACCAATCCTAACGCCATGACAACAGAAATAATACCCGCGACAAAAATGAAAAAAGTTGCTAATCCAATTTCTAACCAACCAATAGTAATTGTTGCTGTGTGCATATTTAAAGGCTTAAGGTCTATGCTGATATATCAGAAAAGTAAAAAGAAAAATAAATAACGGATATCACCGTTTGAACCGGTCGTATCCGTACTATGGTTGGACGATAGGAAAATTTTCAATTAGCCTTTTGCATTTCTATCTTCTGCGTAGGCTTTTAAAACCCCTTGTAATGGGACGAGCATGTCCACTGGTAGGGGAAAAATAACCGTGTGGCTTTTATCTTTTGAGGAAATATCATTAAGCGTTTGTAAATAACGCAGTTGTAAAGACTGGGGTTGTGTTGCAAGAATTTTTGCCGCTTGTACCAACTTTTGCGAGGCTTGCAGTTCACCGTCTGCATGAATGACTTTTGCACGCCGCTCCCGCTCTGCTTCTGCTTGACGAGCCATTGCTCGAATCATGTTTTCATTAAGGTCTATATGTTTTATTTCCACATTTGCAACCTTAATTCCCCACTCATCTGTTTGTTTATCCAAAATATCTTGAATATCTTTGTTGAGTTTGTCACGCCCTGACAACATCTCATCCAGCTCATGGTGTCCCAACACAGAACGCAATGTTGTTTGTGCTAATTGACTGGTCGCTTGTTGATAATCTTCTACCTGAATAATGGCTTTTTCTGGTTCGATAATACGGAAGTAAATCACCGCATTCACCTTAACAGAAACGTTATCCCGCGATATCACATCTTGACTAGGAACATCCATCACCACCGTGCGTAATTCAACCTTGACCATCTGTTGTAAAAAAGGAATCAAGATGATGAGTCCTGGCCCTTTTACACATTGATAACGTCCTAAGAAAAAAACCACCCCTCTTTCATACTCGCGAAGTATCTTGATTGTATTGTATAAAAACACAACAATTAACACGACAAACACGATTAGCAAATTAAAATCTAATTCCATCAGGATTACCCCTTTTATAAAGAAAGTTTAGTCATACTCGTTTAATAAAATAATATAAATCAATTTATTAAAAACAAGATATGCAAATGAATTTGCCCTTATGAAACATGTGGTGCAGGCAAACCGCGTGTAAGCAGATAAAAAAGTGTTCTCAATGTAATATTACTTTTAACACTGAGATTACTGATTAATAAGGTTGCTTTTACCCAACGACGCGAAATTTTCACTTGTTGCCCACTGGTAAATTGGGGGTGTTGGTTGATATTACGTAAAGTTAAAATTGCCATGCCTAATGCCCATAAACAAAAACGACGAATGCCTGTTTCTTTGGGGGGAATGAGCAGTATATAGTGTAATGATTGAATTAAATGATAATGCGCAATACCGATAAGATATTGTAAGCCATCACCAAATGCTGGCGAATAAGAGGTAGTATCTAACTGGCGTATATCAAACCCCGCTTGTTGAAAAACCGTTTGTGGCAACCAACACGCGCCACGACTACGGTCATCCCAAATATCCTTTAAAATATTCGTCATTTGTAAGGCTTGCCCAAAAGAAACTGCAAGCGGCTGCAAGATTTGACGGTTTTTGGCAATATCGGGCGAATACTCACAAAATAAATCCGTTAGCATTTCCCCAACCACCCCCGCAACGTAATAACAATAACGATTTAATTCAGTAACATCTTGCAAGCCTGCGAGCGTATTGGATTGTTGAAAAACGCTCATTCCTTCCGCCATGATGCTCACACAACGGTGTAAACTGATTTGCTGTGTTGCCGTAAAACTATGCGTTAAACGGATAACATGGTTTGTATGGAGAATTAAATCTTTTTCGGCGGGCGTTGTGCTGCTGGATAAAAGCGGTAAAAGCTGGTCACTAAACGGTTGGGGGGGTTCTGTACCTGCGACTACGTGAATAAATTGTTGGCTAAATAATTGTTTTTGCGCGGGCGTGAGTTGTGGCTCATCTTCTATCGTATCTGCAATGCGACAAAGCAAATAAGCATTGCCAACCACCGTATATAAATCTGCGGGTAATTGTGGAATAGTCAGGGCAAAGGTACGCGAAACCCCTGTTAATATATGTTTTTGATAGGCTTCATCAGTGCTGTAGTGATTCATAAATAGCGTGCGTCGTGAAAAAATGCGACCGTCATTGTACCCGAATAATACATGATATTTGCCTGAATCACCCCTGTGTGTCATGAGGTGATAGCACGGTGTTTATTTTTCACTCATTCCATGTTGTCCCGCCCAATCACGGGCAAATTGCCACGCCGCCCGCCCGCTACGTGAACCACGGGTTAATGCCCATTGTAAAGCCGCAGTACGCATAGCAGGATTAGTCAAGTCAGTAACCCCTAAGTGCGCTAACCAGTAGCTTACAATATCTAAATACTCATCTTGTTTAAAGGGATAGAACGATAACCATAAGCCAAAGCGTTCAGATAAAGAAATTTTTTCTTCTACCGCTTCCCCCTGATGAACTTCGCCTTCAGGCGTATAAGTCGCCTCTAGGTTTTCCTTCATATATTCAGGTAGCAAGTGTCGGCGATTAGACGTTGCATAAATCAACACATTGTGTGGTGGCGCACTGATAGAGCCATCTAACACACTTTTCAGGGCTTTATAACTCGCATCTTCCTTCTCAAAAGATAAATCATCACTAAAAATAATAAAGCGTTCAGGACGATTATATAAACTCTCCACAATATCAGGTAAATCAACTAAATCATGTTTTTCCACTTCTATCAAACGTAAGCCTTGCGTTGCATACTCATTTAATAAGGCTTTGATAAGGGATGATTTTCCTGTACCACGTGAACCCCATAATAAAACATTATTTGCGGGGTAATGATGGATAAATTGTTGAGTATTGCGGTCAATTTGTTGTTTTTGTGTATCAATGCCTTGTAAATCACTTAAACGAATATCATGTGGATGATAAACCGCTTGTAATTCACCTTGTTGATTCCGTTTTCTCCAGCGACACGCATAAATATTTTCCCAATTAGGCGGTAATGGTGTTGTTGGTAAAAAATTCTCTAAGCGATTTAACAAGGCTTCTGCACGTTCAAGGAGAGGTTTTAAAGAGTCGTTCATCATTTTATCGAATAGCGTTCAAGAAACCTTGAACGCACTAAAAAAGAGAAAAAAGCGGTTATTACACAGTTTTTGCTGGTGTAAAGCGTTTAATTAACTGATAAATGGCAAGCATTGCAAAAAAAGTAAACCAAATGAATGTCCAACCAGCAATAGATAATCCTAAAAATTCCCATGAGACTTCTGCGCAAGACCCTGAACCACGCCATAACACTTCAACCGTTTTTAAAATCGGGAAATTGTTGACCATAAATTCAAAATCAGGTCCACAAGCAGGCACTTGGTCTGCTGGTAAACTTTGTAGCCAAACTTGTCTGCCCGCAACAGACATCCCGCCAACGGCAAACAAAAATAGCAACACACTGTATATTTTATTTGCCCAGCCAAATGACCCATGCAATAAGCCAACAAGTGCAATTAAACCAATAGAAATCATGATAAGCCGTTGTGCCATACATAAAGGGCAAGGTTCTAAACCCATTACATATTGAAAAAAATAGGCGGTTATCATCAAGGCAACACAAGCCAAAAAGATAAACGCATACACACTACGACGATTAGATAAAATGTTTTGTAACACTTGACATAACCTCTAATGACATAAAAAAAAGAAAATCCATTGCTGCAATTAAGTCAATTGCATTAGATTTTCTCTATTATAAACATAATTAGCGTAAGCGATATTTACGAAAAATTTATACCTGAAGAAAGTCGCTTATGGTAAGAATTAGCTTTTGTTTTATTATCCTATTTAAGTAGTGCTAAAGATGTAGTGATACTAAAATGAGAAAATTGAGGAAATAGAAGAGTCCCTTGGTATTTTACAGCATGTTCAGGAGAGATAAATAATAGCGGCTGGAGAGTGAAAACTATTTTCTATATAAGCTTGTTTTTATAAAGAAGAGCTATAGATAATTGGATTCTTTTAAATTAAAGGAGATGGTAAATTATGCGTATGCGTAGAAAACGGTCTGCACTTTTTGCTGATGTTTGGCATATAGCCGACCGATTATCCATAGTAGGAACATTGATTTTTGGTATTATCATCATCAGTATTTTTAGTTTGTTACTTCCCTTAGTTCTTGATTATATCTTTTATCGAGGTAACAGCAATATCTCTCATCCGCTGATGGCTCATTTGCTGACGGCTCTTTTTTCTATATTTAAATTCTTTGCGCAATTAATTGGTCTTATAGCAATCTTTGCTTATTTTTTTGTTGTTGTAAAAAAACGTTGGTCTGAGTTTTACAGTTAAACTGAAATGTTGATTCAGAGTGCATTACGCTAATGCTAACGCACTCTGCAATTTAATAGGTTGCTAAGGCAATTGAATAACAACGTTAAGCCACCTGTTTAATAGCATGTTGCGCTACTAACTGTTTTAACTCAGGAATACAAGACCCGCAATTAGTCCCTGCTTTTAAAATCTCACCTAGTTGTGTAACGCTATTAATTCCCTGTTCCTGAATTGTTTTAATAATTGTTGCACGTCCAACACCAAAGCAAGAACAAACAGTGTCGCCGCGCTCTGCCACGTTTTTGCCTATTTGTCCTGTTAATAGACTTAATCGGTCTGTTAGGCTTAGCGGATGGTTAAAAAGTTCGCTGAGTCCAATACGGCTAGGTAACTGCATATCACGGCTAATAAATAAACAAATATTTAACAAATCATCCTGTACATTTGCACAACGGTAACGACCATGTGCAGGGTCGGCAAATTCTAGCCAGTTTTTATCCGCACCAAAGTAGGTATTTGCCCATGTTGCCCAATTTTCTGGGGGGTCATCACCTGCAAATTCATATTGTATAAAGCCTTGTTGTGGAATTTTTGCCCAGTAGCGTATTCCCGCGCTTGGTGGCAATTCAAGCGGATTTTTGGACAATAAGAAGCCGTACCATCTGGCTTGATAGCGACTGACTGCAACAGGGGTATGTTTAAATTCAGGTTGTCCCGAATACGGGTCGGTGTGGGACGCAATCAATGTACCGACACGGGCTTGCGCGCTAAATTGCGCATTCCAGTGCATAGGGCTGAACAGATAACCGCGTTTTTGTCCCTCGCTTAATTTGGCGCGGACGATGATTTGTTGTAGTGCGCTGTTAAGACAAACAAGCTCGTTATCTTTAATATCGAAGGCTTGTGCATCTTCAGGATGAATGTCGACAAAAGGTTCGCTAATATGCGAGAGCAGGCGCGGGGTTTTGCCTGTGCGCGTCATGGTGTGCCATTGGTCACGAATTCGTCCTGTATTAAGAATCAGTGGAAAAGTTGAATTACTTTCACTTTTTGGGGCGATAGGGCGCACGGGGACGAAATTAGCTTTGCCTGACAAGGTATAAAAACGTCCATCTGCAAAAAAACGCGGGCGATTTTCTGCTGTCGTTTGCAGTGCAGAACGGGGCGACCATTGATAAGGTGTTAAGGTTTGATATTCTGCATCAGAAAGTTGGCTCAATATGCTGATGTCAAAATCACGATGACCATTATTTTCAATGCCTGATAAGCCTGCATATTCGCGGAAAATATCAGCAGGTGATTGATAGTTAAAACCGTATTGGTAGCCCATATGTTGGGCGACTTGGCTGATTATCCACCAGTCGGGTTTGGCATCAGCAGGTGCAGTTAAAAAAGCGCGTTGGCGAGAAATGCGTCTTTCTGAGTTGGTGACTGTGCCTTCTTTCTCGCCCCATGTTTGGGCAGGTAGCAGAATGTGAGCGTAGGGGACGGTGTCGTTATTGCGTACACAGTCGGAAATGATGACTAATTCACAGCGGGCTAAAGCGGTTTTAATCCGCTCGGCATTGGGTAAGCTGACAACAGGATTGGTTGCCATAATCCACACTGCTTTGATATCCCCTTTTTCAATGGCTTCAAACATATCCACCGCTTTTAGCCCTGCCTGCAAGGCAATAGTGGGTGATTGCCAATAATTTTGAACGATAGCTTGGTGTTCAGGTTCAAAATCTAAGTGTGCCGCCAGTTGGTTAGCTAATGCACCGACTTCGCGCCCACCCATGGCGTTGGGTTGTCCTGTGATGGAAAAAGGCCCCATACCGACGCGCCCAATTCGTCCTGTTGCAAGATGGCAGTTGATGATGCTGTTGACTTTATCTGTGCCACTGCTGGATTGATTAACCCCTTGTGAATAGAGGGTGACAACTTTTTCTGTGCGGGCAAATAGGCGATAAAATTCAATAATATCAGCTTCGCTCACGCCACAATGTTGGGCAATTGCGGGTATTGAATTGGCGGTTTCTTTTGCGGTTTGTAATGCGTTGGCAAAACCTTGGGTGGATTGTTCGATAAAACGGTAGTCTAAATGGTCATGGGCGCGTAAGTGATGCAGTAAGCCATTAAATAAGGTGACATCAACCCCTGTTTTAATCGGTAAATGTAAATCGGCAATATCGCAGGTTGCGGTACGACGCGGGTCGATAACGACAATTTTTAATTTATCATTGCGTTGTTGACGTGCAGCACTGATGCGTTGGAATAAAACAGGGTGACACCATGCCAGATTAGAGCCGACAATGACAATAAGGTCAGCTTTTTCAAGGTCGCTGTAGTCAACAGGGACAGTGTCGCTACCAAAGGCGCGTTTATGTCCTGCAACGCTTGATGCCATGCACAGGCGGGAATTGCTGTCGATGTTAGCGGTGCCGATATAGCCTTTCATTAATTTGTTAGCAACGTAGTAATCTTCAGTTAATAATTGTCCCGAGACGTAGAAGCCAATGGCTGAATTACCGTATTTTTGGATGATGTCGTTTAAGGCGGTGGCGGTGGTGTTTAAGGCGGTTTCCCAGTCGGTGACTTGTCCATAAATTTCAGGGTGTAATAAACGCCCTTCTAGGTCTAGCGTTTCCGCCAGTGCCGCGCCTTTAGAGCATAAACGTCCAAAATTAGCGGGATGGGTTTTATCCCCTTTCACGGTGATTTTATCCCCTTCTTGGGTTGCCACCACACCACAGCCAACGCCGCAATAGGGGCAGGTGGTTTGAGTTGTTGAATCAGTCATATACAAAACCTTATGTAGTGCGGTTGCAGGGGGTTAAGCAGGCGCAGTTTCTGGCGTTAGGGAAATAAACAATTGTCCGTTTTCTATTTTGATGGGAAATTTACGCACACAACCTTTATTCGGTTCAGTTACGCAACCGTTATCCAGTTGAATATTCCAACTGTGTAAGGGACAGGTGACGCTATAACCCGTTACAATGCCTTGTGATAAAACCCCGCCTTTGTGCGGGCAACGGTCATTTAAGGCAAACACAGCATCGTTACTGGTGCGAAATACGGCAACTTTTTGTTTACCCAGTTCTACAATGCGCGCACCTAAACGGGGGATGTCGTCAATTTTTCCAATGTCTATCCAATGGCTCATGATGTTTTCCTGTGAGAAAAAAAATATTGTCTGAACCATAATTTGCACAATTAACTTAATTGACACAATTTAAAAGTATTAAAAAATTAAGTAAATTGTGTTAGTTACGTGAATTATGGTTTGGACATTTAGGCGACTTTAGAAGAAATATCAGCTAATTTAACAATATCTATGTGTTTCATTGCCTTAAACTCGTGTTCATGCACGCCTGCTTTTGCCCGTTCTGCCCAAGGGTCTTTTTGTGCGGTTATTTGGGATTGTAAAAAACGGTCGTAGTAATGTTTACGATTTTCAGCATTTTCAACTATTTGCTTTTTGACGTATTCCACACCAACCCGTTCAATCCAGTGGGCAGTTCGTTCTAAATATCGCGCTTCTTCGCGGTAAATTTGCATAAACGCGCCGCAGTATTCCATAACTTCTTCTTCTGTATTGACTTTACAGAGTAAATCGGTAGCACGGACTTTAATCCCGCCATTGCCCCCAACGTGTAATTCCCAACCAGAATCAACAGCAACAACGCCAAAATCTTTAATTGTGGCTTCTGCGCAGTTACGTGGACAGCCTGAAACAGCCAGTTTGACTTTGTGCGGTGTCCATGAACCCCATGTCATTTGTTCCAATTTAATGCCCATGCCCATCGCGTCTTGTGTACCAAATCGACACCATGTTGAACCAACGCAGGTTTTTACGGTGCGTAAAGATTTACCGTAGGCGTAGCCTGAGACCATACCCGCTTCGTTAAGGTCTGCCCACATGGCGGGCAAGTCTTCTTTTTTCACCCCGAGCAGGTCGATACGTTGCCCGCCTGTGATTTTGACCGTTGGAACGCTGTATTTATCAGCAACGTTGGCAATGGCGCGCAATTCGTCGGGCGTGGTTAAACCACCCCAAATGCGGGGAACGACAGAGTAAGTGCCATCTTTTTGAATGTTGGCGTGGGCGCGTTCATTGATAAAGCGAGATTGATAATCGTCTTGGGCTTTATCGGGATGGGTGGAGAGTAGGTAGTAATTCAGGGCAGGACGGCAGGTAGTGCAACCGTCAGGGGTTTTCCAATTTAAGGATTTCATGAGTTCTGCAACGGTGTACACGTCGGTGTGTGTAATCGCTTCACGAACTTCGTCGTGGCTCATGTCGGTACAAGCACACATTATTTTTTTTGTGGGTTTTACCGCATCTTCACCGTTGACTAGCATTAAAAGTTGTTCAACCAGACCTGAGCAACCGCCACAAGAGGCTGATGCACCTGTTTGTTTGCGGACTTCTTCGAGTGTGGTTAAGCCTTTTTCTTGAATAGCTTGTACGATTGTGCCTTTGCAAACGCCATTGCATCCGCAAATCTGGTTATCATCTGCCATGCTGGCAACAAGGCTTGTATTGCTTCCACCGTCGCCTGTGAGGGCGAAGGCTTGACCAAATAGAATGCGTTCCCGCATTGTGCTGACATCTTCACCATCGCGTAATAGTTGAAAATACCATGCGCCATCGGTGGTATCGCCAACCATGACCGCGCCTTTAACTTTGTTATCTTCCAAGACTAATTTTTTATATATGCCCATGCTGGGGTCTTGAAAAATAATGCTTTCGGTTTTTTCGTTGCCAAGAAAATCGCCCGCTGAGAAAACATCAACGCCTGTTACTTTTAATTTGGTAGAGGTTACTGAGCCTTCATAGTGTTTACCGCCAATATCGGCTAAATGGTGGGCGCAGACTTTGGCTTGTTCGTATAGGGGCGCGACTAAACCGTAAATTTGTTGACGGTGTTCGACGCATTCACCCACCGCGAAAACATCGTTGTCGCTGGTTTGTAAGTGGTCATTGACGAGTAAACCGCGCCCGCATTCTAAATTCGCACTTTTTGCTAGGTTGATATTGGGACGAATTCCAACCGCCATCACGATTAAATCAGCGGGTAATTCGTGTCCATCTTTAAAGCGAATTGCTTGCACATGATTTTCACCTAAGAAGCAGTCAGTTTGTGCTTCTAAGCGGAAATTTAAGCCTTGTTTTTCTAAATGGGCTTTGAGTAAATTGGCGGCGGGTTTGTCTAATTGCCGTTCCATTAAGGTGTCGAGTAAATGGACGACAGTGACCGTCATGCCTTGTTTTTGTAAGCCGTAAGCGGCTTCTAATCCTAATAAACCACCACCGATAACAACCGCATGTTTGCCTGTGCCTGAACGTGCAACGGTGAGCATAGCTTCTACGTCGCGGATGTCCCGATAAGCGACGATGCCCGCTAATTGACTGCCTGCAACAGGGAGCATGAAAGGATTAGAACCTGTTGCAATCAGGAGTTTGTCGTAATCTAAGGTGATGCCATTGTCACTGGTAACGGTTTTTTGTTGGCGGTTAATCTGGGTAACAGTATGCCCTTTATGTAAGGTAATCCCGCGCGTCGCGTACCATTCATCATTGTGTATCATTATGTCTTCAAAAGCTTTTTCGCCAGATAACACGGGTGATAGGAGAATGCGGTTATAGTTACCGTATTGTTCTGTGCCAAATACAGTAATTTCATATAAGTCGGGGGTAAGGGCGAGCAGTTCTTCAACGGTACGCATTCCCGCCATGCCATTACCAATACAAATCAGTTTACGTTTTTTCATGGGAAAGACCTCAAACACAACAATCAAGAATGACACAATAGGCGACGATTTTTTGTAACAGTCCCTGCTCTCATCAGAGACTGCGTACTATTTAGGGTTTAATTAAGCAACTGCTTTATGTTTTTGTCTTTCGTATAAAAAGCGTAAAACTTCAGCGCGATAATGGTTATATTCAGGGTTATCCGCTAAGGCTAAACGGTTACGCGGGCGCGGTAATTTGACCTTGAGAATTTCCCCAACCGTTGCGGCGGGACCATTGGTCATCATGACAATTTTGTCGGAGAGTAAAACGGCTTCGTCCACATCATGGGTAATCATGATGACGGTGTTGCCTAGGTTTGCGTGAATTTCCATTACGGAGTCTTGTAAGTGCGCACGGGTTAAGGCATCTAGCGCGCCAAAAGGTTCATCCATCAGCAGCACTTTGGGTTGCATCGCTAAAGCGCGCGCAATACCGACCCGTTGTTTCATCCCGCCTGATATTTCATTTGGGCGTTTTTCCAGCGCGTGTAACATGTTGACCAGTTCTAATTGGTGTAATGTCCATTCATGGCGTTCCGCTTTGGTTTTTTTATCGGTAAAAACTTTGTCAACCGCTAAACGTACGTTGTCATAAACGGTGAGCCAAGGCAGTAAGGAATGGTTTTGAAATACAACCGCACGTTCTGGTGCGGGGGCGTTGACTTCTTTATTTTCCAATAACACACCGCCAGCGGTAACTTTTAACAGACCTGCAATGATGTTTAAAACTGTAGATTTTCCACAGCCTGAGTGACCAATGAGGCTAACGAATTCGCCTTTTTCTACCCGTAAAGAGACATCATGTAAGGCGTGGAATACGCCCGATTTTGTGTTAAACACCATTTCTATTTGTTCTAGGCTTAGGTAGCTCATGATGTGTATCCTTAACGAGCGTTGTAATCAAAACGGGATTGAATAAAATTCATAATGGTTTCTAGGAGAATCCCGACAAAACCAATTAGTAGAATCGCAACGACAATGGAGCTGACATTTAAATTGTTCCATTCGTCCCAGACGTAGAAACCAATCCCGATACCGCCCGTGAGCATTTCCGCCGCTACGATAACCATCCATGCAATATTGAGTGATAAACGCATCCCTGTAAGGATATGCGGTAGTGTCGATGGTAAGAGAATTTTATGTGTTATTTCAAAGGTATTCAGTTGTAATACAGCAGCGACATTCATGTAATCTTTCGGAATTGCCCGCACTCCTGCGGAGGTATTGATAATGATGGGCCAAATACTGGTGATGAAAATCACAAAAATTGCTGAAGGGTCAACAGCCTTAAACATTAATAAGCCTATTGGTAGCCATGCTAATGGGCTGACAGGGCGTAAAATTTGAATTAATGGGGTGCAAGCACGGGAAAAATTTGCACTCATTCCCATTAAAAAACCAACGGGAATCCCAATAAGTACCGCGAGTGAAAAGCCTGCCATAACACGCCCTAAGGAGTACAACACTTGCCAACCGATACCTTTATCATTAGGGCCTGCATCGTAAAAAGGGTTGGCGAATACTTCTATTGCACGATTCCAAACGTCTATTGGTGTGGGTAAGTCTGTGGCGAAATGCTTTTGCACAATGAACCACAAGCCAATCACGATAGAAAAGGTGATGAGCGGTAACACGATAGCGGCGGTATAAGCCTGCCAATTGCTCGCTAACCAATTGGGTTGCTTAGGTAATTCAGGCGTTGCTAGGGACGCATTTTTATTTGTAGATTCAACGCTCATGGTGACAGAGGTCGCTATGGGTTTTGTGGATTCATGAGTATGTCCCGTTTGGTTTAACGGTAAGGCAATAACAACAGCATTATTAGACATTTGCTTTCTCCAAATCGGCTAATTGCATGGCGAGGCTATGAACTTCAAAACTGCTGATGTATTCCACAACGTTGGCGGGGTTGAAGGTTTTTCCATCAAAAAAGCGATCGGCACCCATTGCTATGGGGTTGGTTGCTTCTTTTAATTCCCAAGCGTTGGCATTCGTCCCTTCTGTTTTGTAATCAATGATTGGTGCAGGTAAGTTGAGGGCTTTCACTGCTTCCCGGTAAATATCAGGGCGATAAATTTCTGCGGCTGTTTTCTTGATATGTAAGGGCTTATCAATTTGTCCCCAGCGTATCATTTGGGAGATAAACCACGCTGCATGAGATTGCCAAGGGAAGGTTGCGGCGTAACGGTAGAACACGTTGAAATCAGGCAATGGGCGCGGTTCTTCCATCGCGTTATATTGGAATGTGCCCGTCATGGACATTTTGACAACATCTTCAGGCGCGTTGACATAGGATTTACTGGAAATAATTTTCACCACTTCCAGACGATTTTCGGGCTTATCCATCCATTGCGCTGCGTCTAATAACGCCATAATAATGGCTTGATGCGTATGGGGATTTTTTTCTGCCCATTCTAAATTTACCCCGAAAACTTTTTCAGGGTTGTTTTGCCAAATTTCATAGCTGGTGATGATGGTGCGTCCAATACCCATTGTTACTGCGCGTTCATTCCAAGGCTCGCCGACACAGTAGCCAACAATGTTGCCTGCTTTTAAGTTGGCGACCATTTGGGGTGGTGGAATGACGATTAAACGTACGTCTTTGTCAGGATTAATGCCTGCGGAGGCCATCCAGTAACGTAGTTGATAGTTGTGTGTAGAAACAGGAAAAACCATTGCAAAAGTCAGTGGTTCTTTACCTGCTTTTTTGTCGGCATCAATGACTTTTTTCAACGCGATAGCGGTCATTGGTGAGGCTTTCATCGCTTCGGGGTCAGCTTGTACCATGCGCCCATATAATTCGTTGCTCACGGTAATCGCGTTACCATTTAAATCCATGCTATAAGCGGTAATGGTTGGTTTTGGTAATGCGCCAACGCCTAAACTCGCGGCAATGGGCATCCCTGCCAGCATGTGCGCACCGTCTAATGCACCAATTGAGACTTTATCGCGAATATTTGCCCAAGAGGCTTCTTTAGAGATTTCAACATCTAAGCCATATTTTTTGAAATAGCCTTTTTCTTTTGCAATGACTAAGGGCGCGCAATCTGTTAAGGGAATAATCCCTAAGGTTAATTTAACTTTTTCCAGATTATCAGCAGTTCCTGCATAAACCAGACTACGTAATGAATCCATACCCATTAGTGTTGCTCCTCCAACGGCGGCACCCGTTAATTTCAGAAAATCGCGGCGATTAAAACCAGATTTTATTGCATCACGCATGGTAAAACTCCCGAAAATATCAGTAAAAAAAAGCAAAAAAAAAGCGTCCGTCTAACGAGCTTTCACTCGTTAAAACGGACGCCGTTGTCCAGTGCGCAAACCAACGTTGGCTTGCTATCAGTTGTTCATTACTTAACTCAAGTTGATTGAGTTATACAGTGTTATATCAGTAGTTTAGCGACAGCAATAATGTCTTCTGCGACTTCTGCAAGGCGGATATTTCTGTCCATTGCCATTTTACGCAGTGCGCGATAGGCTGAATCTTCATCTAAACCTTTGTGTTGCATTAAGATACCTTTAGCTTTTTCAATGGATTTACGTTCAGCTAATTTACTTTTCGTATCTTCTAACTCTTTGCGCATCGCTTGATATTCGCGAAAACGCGCAATGGCAACTTCTAAAACGGATTTAACCCGCTTTTCACTTAATCCATCTACAACGTAAGCACTAACCCCTGCTTTAATCGCGGCGTGAATCATGTCGCTGTCATCATCTTCAGCAAACATAATCACGGGTTTAGGCTGTTCTCGATTTAGACTGTTGACATATTCTAATGTGTCACGGTCAGGCGAATCTAAATCGATAATAATAATATCTGCAGGTGTTTTTTCTAACTGGGTTAGTAGTTCAACCCCTGTTTTGAGCGTGGCGACGACTTCGTAACCTGCGTCATCTAGGGCTTGCTTTAGTAAAGCAATCCGTCCACGGTCTTCATCTATCAACACAACTCGTAATTTCATCATGTTAATCGATTCGGCAACAGACTTATTTGACAGCGTTGTCTGTGGGTCAGTTGCACTTTTCCTGATGGAGATACGCCGTTGTACCTCGTTGAGTCGAAATTAAAGCAAAATTGAAGCCAATTCGTTCTTATAAGTTTTATGCTATAAAAATAGCTTATTAAGAAAAAAAATATCTTGTTTGTTGTTAGTTGCGCACTTAATTGGTTATTTTCCGCATAAAACGCGCTATTTTGGTGCATTAAAAACAGGTGTTTTACTGTACGCGTTCATTATCCAATCGCCAAATACTGAGTAGTAAAAATAAGCTGATGACTATCAAGTAGTACGCAATATCTGTGGTATCAAAGATGCCTTGAAGTAGGGGTTGATAATGGCGCGTGAGAGATAAATAGCTTAGGGGGGTGTTAGTTTCTTTGCCTATGATATCAATTATCCATAGCAGTAATAGGCTGCCGAATGTGCCTATTGCCGCAATGGCTGGGTGTTGCGTAAGGGTGGATATGTATAAACCTATGGCGGTAAATGCACCTGTTAGTAGGAATAATCCCAATGTACACATGGCTAATTGTCCTATATCTACCGCTCCACCGATTAATAGGCTTAAGGGCATTAAGCTGATTAACCCAAAAATGAAGAGGAAGAACCCCATTAAACCTAAATATTTTCCAAGAATAATGGCAGTGATAGAGATAGGAGAGGACAGTAATAGTGCAAGGGTTTTATTGCGTCGTTCTTCACTGAGCAATCGCATGGTTAATAAGGGAGTCACGATTAAAAAGAGCATACCTGCCCAAACATATAAGTAGCTAACAATAATATCTGTTAGCCCTAGCGCATCTGGTATGTGGTTAATTTTTGCTTGAAAACTGGGGTCAAGAAAAAACTCGACGCGGGTAGCAAAGATAAAAGCAAGAATGACTTGTAGAACGCCTAATACAATCCATGCTAATGGCGAATAAAAAAGACTGCGTAATTCTTTAGTTGCAATTGTCCACATCGTTTATTTTCTGTTAGTGCCAGCAGGAAAGAATGGGTTATTTTTTGATTAAAGACTGTTTGAATCAGAATTTTCAGTGTTATCAATGCCATTATTTTTTATATCTATCAGGTCTAAAAGTTCTAATTCAAACAATCATGCTGTTTATCTTGTTTGACACGTTCCGTTTTCTTATCGTTGCGTATCTAACTGTATTAAAAAAATTATCTGGTTTCGTTAAATAATTCACGTCCAATTAACATGCGGCGAATTTCTGATGTGCCTGCACCAATTTCATAGAGTTTGGCATCTCTTAATAAACGTCCTGTGGGATATTCATTAATATAGCCATTTCCCCCTAAACATTGAATCGCTTCTAATGCTAATTGTGTTGCTCTTTCAGCCGCATATAAAATCACGCCTGCTGAATCTTTGCGGGTGGTTTCACCACGGTCACAGGCTTTCGCAACCGTATAAACATAGGCACGGCAACAGTTTAATGTTGTGTACATATCTGCCAGTTTGCCTTGCATTAATTGGAATTCACCAATGGATTGCCCAAATTGTTTTCTGTCATGCAGATAAGGAATAACCACATCTAAACAGGCTTGCATAATCCCCAAAGGGCCGCCAGATAACACCACGCGCTCGTAATCTAAGCCGCTCATTAATACTTTTACGCCTTTATTCAATGTACCAAGAATATTTTCTTCAGGCACTTCGCAATCTTGAAAAACCAATTCGCATGTGTTTGAACCACGCATTCCTAATTTATCGAGCTTTTGAGCCGTAGAAAAACCTTTAAAGCCTTTTTCAATCAGGAATGCCGTAATTCCTTTTGAACCCGCATTTATATCAGTTTTAGCGTAAACAACCAGTACATCCGCGTCACAACCGTTGGTAATCCACATTTTATTGCCATTTAAAACGTAACGGTCGCCTTGTTTATCGGCGCGTAATTTCATACTGACTACATCAGACCCTGCATTCGGCTCGCTCATCGCTAATGCACCGACATACTTGCCGTTGATTAGTTTAGGTAAAAACCGTTGTTTTTGTTCATGATTACCATTACGGTTGATTTGATTAACGCATAAATTAGAATGCGCTCCATAGCTTAACCCCACAGAGGCAGAGGCACGGCTTACTTCTTCCATTGCAATCACATGCTCTAAATAGCCCATGCCCGCACCACCATATTCTTCTGGAATGGTAATGCCCAATAGACCTAAATCGCCCATTTTTTCCCATAAATCGCTAGGGAAATCATTTTGTTGGTCAATCATTGCGGCGCGCGGGGCTATTTCTATCTCGGCAAATTGTGCGATAGATGTGCGTAACAGGTCGGCTGTTTCGCCTAATGCGAAATTGAGTGTCGTGAATGCAGACATTTGATTTAGTTCCTTTGGTAGTTTATTGCGTTGTTTATTTTTAACTTTTACGTCAACGTCAATTTTTTAAAGATAATGCGAAAGAATATACAGATAACTTCTCATTTTTTAAGCACTTAATAATAAAATATCATTCCGATTAACCACTTGGTAATTACGCTTATAGGTCAAGGTGATAAAACCCGCTCGTAATATGGAAATGACTTCGATTCTATCGTTACCAACCAACGCAACGCAAGGAACACCAATCGCAAAACGTGCGGATTTTTCCAAACGCTCTAAGGTATTCGTAATAGTAGCTGTTGACATCTCTATTTCCCCTTAATGCTTATGTGAAGCGAGATAAGTATTACATATTGTGTTTATTCATCCCCTTTAGTTGGTTTTGTCGTGTGACGGAGAGTTGCTTTTTTGTCAGCGCGTTTAATTAATTCAATCTCTGCACGTAAGGCTTTAATTTCATCTTTTAAATCATCGTATGACAAGACTTCTTTCGTTTGCAACGGTTCTTCCATTGCGGTCTTTTTTATTTCTCGACGCATTTCCTGCATACGTTTGTGCAAGGTGTTTAAACCCCGTCGAGTGGGCATGTTTAACGCACCTAATATTTCGTCTATCGTTTGTTGTTCATGACGTTTCCAAGCCATCAAACTATTAATTAAACGCGCATTAACAATGCTATATTCTTCAGTAGTTACAATTTCGGCATAAGCTAATTCGCCACAATCAACCCACTCATTATATAAACAACGCAAATTATCAATGGGTTGTGCTTTATTTGCACGATGGATAAGCTTATCACGTAACAATTCAATTGTACGAGTAACAATACGCTGAAATTGATGGCTATAATCTCTCTGTGCTGTTTGATGAGCAATCAATAATTGTAATCCCTTTTGCAATCGCGTTTGCCATTCTCGCGTATAACCGATAGCAGGCATAGACAACAATTGTGTCATCTTCTCTTTAGTTATCTCTTCAGATTTGACTTGCGCGTTAAGATTTTGTAAGAAATCTCCCGGAAAAGCAGACAAGAGGGATAATGTGTGTCCCCAATTGTCCAGCGGTAAATCCCAAAAACCGGGAATATTTTTTTTCTCTTTTAGATAGTTAAGCAGATTTTCTTGTAAAAGGCGCAAACCATCTTCAATCAGCGTAATGCTTTCCTGTGTCTCTGCTGGTGCATTAATTAGTGTTTGAAAAGCCTTAATAAATTCATTATTGAACTGAAAATAATTTTTTCCTTGATCAATAAATTTACGCAGAACCGTTTGATTATCTGTAGGGGTAACGGAGGATAATACTTGCCACCACAATTCAATACTTTCTATCCAAGGTTCAATGGCTTGTAAAGGCGGAGGATTATCTTCTGTTACATTTGCTTGTTGCGTTTTATGCTGTAATAGTTGATTACTGATAGCAAGCCACATATCCCAATAGAGTTGCTGGATTTTTGACCATTGTTCTTCATCTGGGAAAATGTCTTTATCTTTCATAGCGTAGGTGTGTATTGGCGACAGTGAGTATTTTAAACATCATAGCAAATAAGCAGGCGAATTTGTTATGGGTCAATAAGGGGTTAATTGAAGCACAGGCAGTGCCAAATTTTGTTTAAGTCGGTGTTTTTAGAACTGTCATGATTGATAGACACAAAAATGTTATTTTTTGCTTTTAATGCTGAATGTTAGTAAATTTTGATTCAGACAGGCTTAATTTGAGTGAATTCATATTATGTTAGATTTTATTATTCCGCAGTGGACAGCACCCGCACGTGTTAAAGCCTATTGTACCACTCGTCAAGGGGGTTACAGTTCTATGCCATATCATGGTTTTAATTTAGGTGACCATGTTGGTGATGCCCCCGTGCAGGTATTAAAAAATCGGGCGTTGTTATGTAATAGCCTGCAATTACCGCGTGAACCATTGTGGCTGAAGCAAGTACACGGTACGGTTGTCGCAACGCTTGAACATCCGCCCGTTGATGGCATTGCTGATGCGGCAACGACGAAAACAGTGGGATATGTTTGCGCAATTTTGACAGCAGATTGTCTACCTGTGTTGTTTTGTGATAAGGCAGGTACACAGGTTGCAGCGGCTCATGCAGGTTGGCGTGGTTTACTAAATGGTGTGTTAGAAAATACCGTGCAACAGTTAGCATTACCATCCGAACAAGTCTTGGTTTGGCTTGGGGCGTGTATTAGTCAGCAAGCATTTGAAGTGGGTGATGAGGTTTATCAAGCCTTTGTCACACAACATCCTGAGTCTGCAATTGCTTTTCGGGCGAGTCGCGCACAACATTGGTGGGCAGATTTGTATGAATTGGCTAGACAACGTTTACGAAGAATGGGAATTACGGTCATTTATGGGGGAGATTACTGCACATTTACTGAAAAAGAGCGGTTTTTCTCTTATCGACGTGAACCAGTAACAGGCAGAATGGCAAGTTTAATTTGGATGGAATAGTGTTTTAAGATTAATAAAATAGATACCATCGCTTAACGCGGTGGTATCTGTGTCTGTTGCAAGCGGTCTATTTGGGGACGCGGGCAACTTCTTCAATTTTGTCCACGCTAACGTGACGTACATCTTTACCACGTACAAAGTAAATAACATATTCGCAGACGTTGCGAGAATGGGCTGCAACTCTTTCTAACGCCCGTGCTGCCCACATGATGTCCATTACTAAGGGAATAGAGCGGGTATCTTCCATCATATAGGTCATTAATTGACGGCTAACGCTGTCATATTCGTTATCTACTTTTAAATCTTCACGAATCACATGTAAGGCAGCATCCACATCCATGCGAGCAAATGCGTCTAATGCGTCATGAAGCATTTGTTTAACATGATTGCCAAAGTGATTAATCGCGACAAAATAACGGCTAGGTGATTCTTCAGCTTCTTGCATTGCCATTTGTGCAATGCGTTCTGCTTCATCGCCTATTCGCTCTAAATCACCGATGGTTTTAATCACAGTGATTAGTAAGCGTAAATCGCTTGCGGCTGGTTGACGACGTGCAATAATGCGTGAACAGTCTTCATCAATAGCAACTTCTAGCGCATTGATTTTATAGTCGGAGTTATAAACTCGTTTTGCAAGTTGAATATCACATTCGACGAGAGCTGTTAGTGCATTTAGCAACTGCTCTTCAACCAGACCGCCCATACTTAATACTTGATTCCGTAATTCGCGCAATTCTTGATTGAATTGTTGCGAAATGTGATGTTCGGTCTCTTCCATCATGTTACTTACTCCCAATTATTCAGTGCTATGCCATCATATCATTGCTTTACTAAAGGGGTTGTGGCTGTTTAGCCGTAGCGTCCTGTAATGTAATCTTCCGTCTGTTTTTCTTTGGGGTTGGTGAAAAGGGTGCTTGTGTCACCAAATTCAATTAATTCACCCAAATACATAAATGCAGTATAGTCAGAAACCCGTGCTGCTTGTTGCATGTTATGCGTCACAATGACAATGGTGTATTTATATTTTAATTCACTAATCAACTCTTCAATTTTCAGGGTTGAAATCGGGTCTAATGCTGAGGCGGGTTCATCTAACAACAGGACTTCAGGTTCAATGGCAATCGCACGTGCAATAACAAGCCGTTGTTGTTGTCCACCAGACATGCCTAACGCATTTTCGTGTAAACGGTCTTTAACTTCATCCCATAACGCAGCACCGCGTAAGGATTTTTCTACGACTTCATCCAAAATACGGCGGTTATTAATCCCTTGTAAACGCAAACCATAAGCGACATTTTCATAAATCGATTTTGGAAAAGGGTTGGGTTTTTGAAAAACCATTCCTACCCGTCGGCGCAAGTCGGCAACGTTTATCGACGGATGAAAAATATCTTTACCGTCTAATAGCACCTCACCTTTCACATTAACGCTGTCAACTAAATCATTCATACGGTTAAAACAGCGTAATAATGTGGATTTACCGCAACCGCTAGGGCCAATATAGGCTGTCACTCGTTTGCGAGGGATTTCCATATTGATGTTTTTAAGGGCTTGTTTTGTACCGTAAAACAGGTTGAAATTTTTTGCTTCTAAGCAGATGTCTTCTTGTTCTAAGTTGAGCTGTGGCTCACCTCGTCCTAAAGAAGCGATATCAAATCCATGTGTAATTGTATTGGGTTGCGTCATCGTGTCTAAATCCTGCATGTTTTCTACCCTCGTGTGGGGATGTTGTTCTCGCCCCATCACCTAGCACGAGAACCGTCTTTAATTAAGCTGATTCTAAAGCCTTGTATTTTTCCCGTAAGCGATTACGGATAGCGATAGCGGACAAGTTTAAAATAACAATGACAGCAACCAGTAATAAAGAGGTTGTGTACACTAAAGGACGTGCCGCTTCAACATTTGGGCTTTGAAAACCCACATCATAAACATGGAAACCTAAGTGCATAAATTTCCGCTCTAAATGTAAATAAGGGAAATTACCATCCATAGGCAAGGTGGGGGCAAGTTTGACGACACCCACAAGCATGAGGGGAGCAACTTCACCCGCCGCACGGGCAATGGCGAGAATCATACCCGTCATAATGGAAGGACTTGCCATGGGTAATATAATTCGCCATAAGGTTTCAGCTTTGGTCGCGCCTAAGGCTAAACTGCCCTCACGAATTGCACTGGGAATACGCGATAAACCTTCTTCAGTAGAAACAATGACGACTGGTAAGGTTAAAATGGCAAGGGTAACGGCTGACCATAAAATACCGCCCGTGCCAAAAGTGGGTGCAGGCAAGGCTTCAGGATAGAAAATTTTATCTATCGTACTCCCCATCATATAGACGAAAAATCCTAGACCAAACACACCGTAAACAATAGATGGCACACCTGCAAGATTATTGACGGCAATGCGTATCATCCGCGTTAATACGCCTTGTTTTGCATATTCGCGTAAATAAACGGCGGCAATCACCCCTAACGGGGTAACGAAGATGGACATGATGAAAACCATCAACACCGTGCCAAAGATGGCAGGAAAAATACCGCCTTCTGTGTTTGCTTCGCGCGGTTCTTCAGTGATGAATTCCCAAATTTTTAAGAAGTAAAAACTTAATTTTTCGCTGAGTGTCATGGCGTTAGGCAGATAGGCACGAACCACTTTTGAAAGCGGAATTTCAATCACTTTGCCATCCATCACTTCTGCCGTAAAACTATCACGACCCAGTTGCATGGTGAGTTCCCCCACCTTAGCAAGAATTGCATCAAACTCTTTTTGATATTCGGCGCGTTGTTTGGCAATGTCAGCATGTTTATCAGGGTCTGTGTCGTTATTCAGCTCTAAACGACGTTCCCATAAACGAAGTTGTTCTAACTGGTAATTTACTCTGCCAATATCATGTTTTTTAAGTTTTTCTATATCTTTAAACAATCCATTTGCGCGAGTAATGCGCGTTTGTAATTCCTCCCACGCACCCGAGCCTGACTTCACGACCGTGCCATTTTCTTTCACGTCACGCAGGAAACCATAAAAATTTCCCCACTCGTAACGTTCTACAATCATCAAATTTTGTGGGTACTCTATTTGGCTTAGGTCCATTGCAAGAATAGGACGAAAATCTAAGCCAACCAAATCACGATTACCTGTTTTGACCAGATAACGATCTACCCATTCAACGTTTTGATCTATTGTGAAACCGATTTCCCGCAAGCGAGCAGCAGGAATTTCTTCCTCACTACGGATTTCAGCAATGAGACGATAACTTGTACCGTCGCGTTCTTTATATTGTGCTTGCATCACCGCTGACGGGTAAAATTGTTCCAAACCACGCACAGCGATAAGAATCAACAAGCCCATAACGACGATGACGCTAACGCTGACTGCGGAGGCTGTTAGCCAAATCCAAGGAGCACCACTTTTCCACCAGTTTTTCATAAGAGTTTAGGTCGGTTGTATTTTTTGATTAGGGAATGCCGTTGACAGCTTTTGTGGGGTATGTGACAGCACAAGCTAGATACTCGTGCTATCCCACATCTTACAAAGTCCGCATGACTACAGCGTTACAGTGAACTGTACTTTTTACGCAAACGATGGCGTATCACTTCTGCAATGGTGTTAAAGAAGAAAGTGACTAAGAACAGGAATAAAGCTGCAAGGAATAGAACCCGATAATGTGTACTGTTGACTTCAGATTCAGGCAACTCTACCGCGATATTCGCAGATAAGGTACGCAAGCCTTGAAAGATGCTGAAATCAATGACAGGTGTATTGCCCGTTGCCATTAACACAATCATCGTTTCCCCAACAGCTCGCCCCACACCAATCATAATGGCAGAGAAAATACCGGGGCTTGCCGTTAAAATCACCACACGGATTAATGTTTGCCAAGGCGTTGCACCTAAAGCCAATGACCCTGAAGTAAGATGTTTAGGAACACTAAAAATTGCATCTTCGGCAATGGAGAAAATGTTAGGAATAACCGCTAATCCCATTGCAATACCCACAACTAGCGCATTACGTTGGTCAAAATCAATCCCATGTTGGGTTAACCAATGAGGCATGTCACCCGCGAATAATAAGGCTTCAATAGGATGACTTAGCGCAAACGCGACCCAACCCACAAAAAGGATAACGGGAATCAATATACCCGCTTGCCACCCATCAGGAACACGTTCAGTAAATGATTTAGGCAGAATATGCCATACATAAGCAGAAACAAGCACCGCAATAGGCAAGAAGAGCAAAAGCATTAATACACCGGGTAAGTTAGATTCAACAAACGGTGCTAACCATAATCCTGCTAAAAAACCTAAAATAACCGTTGGTAACGCTTCCATAATTTCAATGGTTGGTTTTACCACCGTGCGCATTGCAGGCGACATAAAATAAGCGGCATAAATCGCCCCGAAAATAGAAAGGGGAATAGCAACTAATAGCGCGTAAAAAGCCGCTTTTATTGTGCCAAATACCAATGGAACAAGGCTAAACTTAGATTCAAAATCATTGGTCGCTGATGTAGATTGCCATGTATAGTCAGGTTTAGAATAGCTTTCATACCAAACTTTGCTCCACAAGGCATACATAGATGATTCAGGATGTGGATTGTCTAAATGCCAAACACTAATTGTTCCTTTTGCATCCTCTGCCAGAATCACTTCACCACGTGGCGACAACGCAACTTGTTTAATCGGTGCAGGGCTTACTTTTTCAATTTTCAGCACGCGCTCCGACGTGGTGTAATACACACCAACATACCCATCGCTATCGGCTGCAATAAATCCTTTACGACGTTGTTCTATATCAATACTGGTGATTGGTGTCCGTTGTTCATGAAAAAAACGAATGCGCGTTAAAATGGACTCATTTTTTTCATTCCGCACAGGAAACCACTGAGTGATACGACCTAAAGAATCCCCTACTAATAAAGAAATATCGCCATTCAAAAAGGCTAACGCAGTAACGGTTACACCTTTTTCTAAAGCATTAACGCTTTGCTCAATAACCGGTGCATTTTTCTCTACAATATTAATCCGCAAAATAACGCCATTAATATCTGCCAAATAGGCAACCCGTTGTTCTTTATCAATCAACAAATGCTCAACTTTACCCGTTTGTGACAGCGCGATTTCACCATTCACACTTTGTAAAGTCATCTCATCTGTCATAAAGTTTTTTTGCTTTGTAACACCCGTTAATACCAAGCGATTATCGTCTGTTACCGCTGCAATGGTATTTGCATCAGACCCTACCTGCACGGCAATCGTTAATAAAGCGTGTCCTTTAGGGTCAACCACAATCGGTGCTTGCTCCATCGGATAACGCAAAGCAGTTTCTACAGAACGCGCATTATTCTCACCAAAGGAGACTTTAAAAGAGGCTTCCACCACCAATGCCTGTCCATTACTTAAGCCAAACGCAACCGCATTACTGGTAAAATCCGCCGTATTAAAACTGCTAATGCTCACACCATCAGGCAATGTGATTTTCTGCGTTTGCAAGTGTTGACCTGTTGCGACATCAAAAAAAACCACTTGACCTGTCACAGTATAACGAACACCAATTTCCCCCCGTTCTTCCGTCATGATATACAAGCTTTCCCCTGCCTCAGCGACAGGCAGCGCATATTGCTTAACCGCCTCCATTCGTGCAGGCAATAACAAGGGAAAAACAACATAAAGCAGATAGAAGAAAATAAGGACAACGGCAACAATCACGCTTGAGCCACCGACAGTCATACCATGGCGGGCGATTTTATCTTTCAAACGCCGCCAACGGTGTAACCGTTCCATAGCGGGAGTGTCAAATAAAGAGGTAACAGTAGAAGATGTATTATTGGATGCGGTAGTATTCATAAAATAATTCTATTGTTGGTTTATGACAACAATGTTACACCCCTTGTATTAGTCAGGTTTTCTGTGAAATCAGGGTTACAACGCATACACACTTACCTTTCAGCAGGTTATTACTGAAACGAATGTTTATAGTGGGTGGCATCTATAGTGAGAATAAAATTTAACAGGCGCATTGTGACACAGAAACTTGACAGTTTTATTGCTTGTGACGAAATGAAGTCATTTAGCAGATAAGTATGAAAATAAAAGAAAATTTTATCCGCTTTTTGTCAAATTTTAGCTTAAACAATAATGAAGGCATAAAGAGAAAGATTCCCCCTTTCCTTAGCAATCCCCTTTTTTAACGATAACACGCGCTAAGCACTATAAAATTTAAGCACTATTTCCCACCTTGATTTCCCTCTCCAACAGAAGCATGTTCTAAACTCCACCGAATAATAATAGGGAGAGGGAACATGTCTTTAAGTCTTGAAGTGCAAGCGACTGAATTATTGCAGAAAATCCTAACTAATTTAGAACGAAATTTCCCACCAAACGAATTTTCCCAACTAAAAACGTTTACCGAGTATTTCTTTAACTTCCTCACACCTGAAGATGTTTTAGAACGTGCAAGCCTTATCGACTTATATGGTGCAGTCGTCTCTTATTGGCAATTCTCACGACAACGACAACATGATGAAGTGAAAATTCGCGTTTTTAATCCACAGTTTGAACAAGATGGTTGGCAGTCACCCCATACGATTATTAGTATTTTAACCCGTGATAGACCCTTTCTTGTTGATTCCGTACAAATGGCATTAACTCGCCTCAATATGACCATTCATCTTATTGCGCACCCTATTTTAAGGGTAGAACGTGATAAACAAGGCAATTTACAAGCCTTATACTCCCTATCACCGCATCAAGAAGAGGGTTGCAGCGACTGTTATGAGTCGATTATGCATATTGAAATTGACCGCCATACTGACTTGATACAACTAGAAAAAATTCAACAATCTATTGCAAGTGTCCTACAAACGCTAAAATCTGCCGTAGATGACTGGGAAGTGATGAAAACCCAGATGAGTGTGCTGATTGAGGAATTGACAACAACGCCACCTGTTGGCATAGCACGTGAAGAAGTTACTGAAGCAACTGCATTTTTAGCATGGTTGCAAGCTGACCGTTTTACCTTTTTAGGCTATCGAGAATACAAATTAGTCAAGCGCGATGGTGAGGATGAATTACGAGTGGTAGCAGGCTCAGGCTTGGGCATTTTGCGTGAAGAATCCGCCGTTGAACGCAGTTCTAAAGGATTTACTGAATTACCCCCAGCATTACGTCAACTGGCGCGTCAGCCACAATTATTATTATTAACAAAGGCGAATTCGCGCTCGACGATTCATCGCGCCAGCTATATGGATTATATCGGCGTAAAACGCTTTAACGAACAAGGGGAAGTGATTGGCGAGCGGCGATTTGTCGGGCTTTATACCGCGACCTTGTATCATCTCAGCACAGCACACATTCCCTTTTTACAGCGTAAAGTACAACAAGTTGTTACCCATGCAGGGTATCGTCCTAATAGTCATCAACAACGTAAATTACTCACTATTTTAGAAACATATCCGCGTGATGAGTTATTACAAATGGACGCAACGGAATTGTTTCAAATAGTCACGGGAATCTTAAAATTACAAGAACGACAACGTGTGCGTTTATTCGTGCGTCCTGATACGTATAGACGGTTTTATTCCTGCCTAGTCTTTGCCCCACGCGACCGTTATGACTCGGCTGTGCGTGAGCGGATGCAAGCCGTTTTATTAAAGACTTTTCAAGGGAATAGTATTGATTCTACCGTTAATTTATCTGAATCAGCACTTGCGCAAGTCCATCTCGTTGTTCACACCGATTCCAACACAATCCCGCGTTATGATGTAAAAGAGATTGAAACACAACTGGTTGATATTATCAGTGGTTGGGAGGATGTATTAAACACGATGGTATTAGAAATGTATGGCGAAGAAAAAGGCACACAATTATTTCGCCGTTATCGTGCTGCATTTCCAAGTGCTTATCGTGAACATTTTAACCCGCGTCATGCGGCTCATGATGCAGAAAAACTAGAACGCTTGCGGGCAGGCGAACCATTGGTAATGCACTTGTATAAACCATTGGAAGCCTTAGATAATAGCCTACGGTTTAAGCTATTTCATTTGGATAAACATATTTCCTTGTCAGATGTCTTGCCTATGTTGGAAAACATGGGAGTCAAGGTTATCAGCGAGGATGCGTATGAAATTCACCTAGCCGCAGAGCCAACACAACCAACCATGTGGATTCAAGATTTTGGTTTAACCCACATGCCATCGGTTACGATTGATATTAAACAACTAAATCAAGCTTTTCAGGAAACCTTTAAACGGGTTTGGCAGGGTGACATTGAGAACGATGGTTTTAACCGTTTGGTATTACACCCTGAATTAAATTGGCGGGATATTGTCACTTTTCGCGCCTATTACAAATACATACGCCAAGCAGGCAGCAGTTTTAGCCAAAGCTATATTGAACAAACCTTATTTAATAATCTGTCAATCACCTGCTTACTTTCCAAATTATTTCATGCCCGTTGCAACCCTGAACAAGCGGCAGAAATTAAAGCGGATGTTTTGTTAAAGCAGTTAGAAACCGCGTTAGACAGCGTTGTCAGTTTGGATGAAGACCGTATTCTGCGTAAATTTCTTGCTGTGATACAAGCCACGCTCCGCACCAATTTCTTCCAAAAAGAGGCAAATGGCGAACCTAAGCCCTATCTCTCCTTTAAAGTAAATCCGCATAAAATCCCTGATTTGCCTGAACCGCGCCCATTATTTGAAATTTTCGTTTATTCGCCTCGCATGGAAGGCATTCATTTACGGGGCGGCAAAGTAGCGCGGGGGGGAATTCGCTGGTCTGACCGTTTAGAAGATTTTCGCACCGAAGTGTTAGGCTTGGTTAAAGCACAAATGGTGAAAAACGCCATTATCGTACCTGTTGGCTCTAAAGGGGGTTTTGTTTGTAAACGTCCTCCCACAGAAGGCGGGCGCGAAGCCATGCAAGCAGAAGGGATTGCTTGTTATAAAACCTTGATTCGCGGTTTATTAGATTTAACTGATAACTTGGTTGACAATAAAATTGTCCCACCGCCCCATGTTTTGCGCCATGATGACGATGACCCCTATTTAGTCGTTGCTGCTGATAAAGGCACAGCGACTTTTTCTGATATTGCCAATGGCTTGGCGAAAGAATACGGTTTTTGGTTAGGGGATGCTTTTGCTTCTGGCGGGTCTGCGGGTTATGACCACAAAAAAATGGGCATTACCGCACGGGGTGCGTGGGAATCGGTTAAACGTCATTTTCGTGAACTGGGTATCGATACGCAAACCCAGAATTTTACAGTGGTAGGAATTGGTGACATGTCGGGCGATGTATTTGGCAATGGCCTGTTATTGTCTCCTCATATTTGCCTCGTTGCCGCCTTTAATCATCAACACATCTTTTTAGACCCCAATCCTGACCCTGACACCAGCTATGTAGAACGCCAGCGTTTATTTGCATTACCGCGCTCAACGTGGGGAGATTACAATAATCAATTGATTTCTAAAGGTGGTGGGATTCATTCACGCACCGTAAAATCTATTGTTTTAACACCTGAAGTAAGAACGCTTTTAGGTATTCAAGCCTATGCACTCACACCGAATGAATTAATTCGCGCCTTATTATGCGCACCCATTGATTTATTGTGGAATGGCGGTATTGGCACGTATGTAAAAGCAAGTACCGAACACCATAGCGATGTTGGCGACCGTACAAATGATAACTTGCGCGTAAATGGGCAAGAATTACGTTGCAAAGTCGTTGGTGAAGGGGGGAATTTAGGCTTTACCCAACGCGGACGAATTGAATACGCACTGACTGGTGGACGCTTAAATACAGATGCCATTGATAATTCTGGCGGTGTTGACTGCTCCGACCATGAAGTCAATATTAAAATTCTCCTCAATGCCATCGTCAGCAATGGCGATATGACCGCAAAGCAACGCGACCAATTATTAGTCGACATGACCGAATCAGTCGCGCAATTAGTCCTACGCAACAACTACTTACAAACCCAAGCGCGCAGTTTATCGCTACTCCTCGCCAGCTCATTAATTGATGTACATGCCCGCTTTATCCGCGAGCTAGAAAGCAAAGGACAACTGGCGCGCGAACTAGAGTTTTTACCCACCGACAAAACCATTGCAGAACGCCGTGCGCAAGGCATTGGACTCACCGCGCCTGAAATTGCGATTTTAATTGCCTATAGCAAAATCACCATTTATGACGCATTACTCAGCTCTGACGTACCAGACGACCCCTATTTACACACCGTTTTGTGCAACTATTTTCCCACACAATTACCTGAACGTTTTGACAAAGAAATTCGTGAACATCGCTTACACCGCGAAATTGTCGCCACTGAACTCACCAATATGGTAGTCAATCGGGGAAGTAGTGTATTTAGCTTTCTTCTACAAGAAGGCACAGGCTTTCCCGTTGCTGACACCGTGCGTGCATTTCGCATTGCATGGGATATTTTCGACATGAAAACGCTTTGGACAGATATTGAAAGTTTAGACGGCAAGATAACAACCGATGTGCAATACAGCATGATGCTCGATGCACGAAAATTAGTTGACAGAGTCGCCCGCTGGTTACTCCGCAATCATCGCGCCCCACTGAATATGCAAGAGATGGTTAGCGCATTACGCCCCGGTGTGAAACGTCTTACCAGTATCTTATGGGATATTATTGTTCCACAAGACCGCCAACTACTCGCTGATAAACTGCAATTATTGGTTAATGCAGGCATTCCCTTAGCACTTGCGCAACGGGTAGTGAGTTTAGAAACTAATTTTTCCACCCTAGATATTGTCGAAGTGACGAATGCAACCTCGATACATTTCACGGATGAAGATGCGTTTAATCAACGTTTAGCGTATGTAGGACAAGTACACTTTTTATTGGGGACACGTTTACAACTGCATTGGTTACGGGATTGTATGACAGCGTTACCGCGTGATAATCGTTGGTCATCGCTCGCGCGGGCCTCCTTGCGGGATGAATTATTCCGCACGCATCGTGAATTAACGTTAGCCGTGCTGGCTCAAGAAACACCTGATAATCTGAGTGCTGATGTTTTATTTGAAAAATGGAAGGCACAGAATATATTAGGAATTACACGCAGCTTGGCGTTATTGGCAGATTTAAGTCATCAAGACAAGATGGATTTAGCCATGTTATCTGTCGCATTAAGAGAAATTCGCAGTGTTTTATAAATAAAGTGGCTATAAACCACTGATAAAATCGGCACGGACAACATCGTTTAACGCGGTGGTGTCCGTGCCGTCTGCATTAGAACTGGTTGAATATTCACTTGTAGTGGGTGGAAGGTTTAAAGAAAGCAGAGGATGGTTTGGTACAGTGTCGGGCAAATCCTGAGCATTGGTATTATCAGCAGAAATCTGTTTGTACGTGGTGCGAAAGAGTAAAAGCATTACAAGGGAAAGACCCTTTTCCACGTGTGGCTGATTCAGTTTTTATACAAGAGCTATTGCCACCTGTTACGTTACCGCCTGTTGCGTTAGACGGGAGGGCAAAGACTTTTTCACTTCGGGTTTCTTGGTCTGTCAGTATTGAAATGGTTTTAATACCAGCGGGTGAGTTTATGATGGGTTCGAATAATGGGTCTAGTGATGAAAAGCCTGTAAAGACTTTTTCACTTCGGGTTTCTCCGTCTGTCAATATTAAAATGGTTTTAATACCAGCAGGCGAGTTTATGATGGGGTCTGAAAAGGGTGAAGACAATGAAAAGCCTGTGCATAACGTTAAGATAAAACAGCCGTTTTATATGGGGAAATATCCAGTGACGCAAGCGCAATGGAAGGCAGTGATGGGGGATAATCCATCGTATTGGAAAGCAGTGATGGGGAATAATCCATCGCATTGGAAAGGAAACAATTTGCCAGTTGAGAATGTGAATTGGGCAGATTGTGTAGCGTTCTGCGAAAAGCTCTCAAAATTATCAGGGAAAACGATACGTTTACCTAGCGAAGCGGAATGGGAATATGCGTGTCGAGCGGGGACAACAACGAATTACTGGTGGGGCGACAGTATAGATAATAACCGTTGTTGGTATAATGATAATTCAGGGGGAAAAACACACCCACACCCTGTGGGTAAAAAAGTGAACGCGCATACGAACCCATTTGGGTTATGTGATATGTTGGGAAATGTATGGGAATGGTGTGAGGATAAATGGGAAGGGAACTATAATACGCTAAGAAGTCAGCAAGCACATAAAAGTAATAGTGAATATTGGGTTTTGCGCGGCGGCTCTTGGGGCAGCTTTGCAAATGGCGTGCGTTCTGCTTACCGCTACGGCAATTCTACTTACCGTGATGGTATCGAAGGCTTTCGTATTGTTTTCTTCCCCTAGGATTTACCCTTTAATTGTCTGAACCGCAATTCACTCAATTTCCACAATTAACACAATTTAAAGATAATTATTTTTATCTTTTTGTATTAATTGGGGTAATTGTGTTAATTATAGCAACAGTACTATAAAAAGATTAAATAGAATATCAGTAAAAAGAACTCATCATAGAACAATTTGCTTGTTACCAAGCTCTGCTTGGTAATGCCTGCTTTGCAAGCTCCGCTTGCCGAGTACAAGTGGACTTAAGCGTGGGGCGTTCAAGTACCAGCTTGGCGAATAGGCATTACCAAGTGAAACTAATACTTTTACGGAAATCTGTTGAATAGGTCATTTCTTATCCTCTTTTTAAAATACGGTTACTATATGCGAATTGTGGTTCAGACAGTCTGAACCGCAATTCACTCAATTTCCATAATTAACACAATTTAAAGGCAATTATTTTTATCTTTTTGTATTAATTGGGGTAATTGCGTTAATTATGCGAATTGTGGTTCAGACAGTCTGAACCGCAATTCACACAATTTCCATAATTAACACAATTTAAAGACAATTATTTTTATCTTCTTGTATTAATTAAGGTAATTGTGTTAATTACGTAAATTGTGGTTCAGACAATTAAAGCCGTACATTTTCTTAACTTGTCAATATTACCCTCACTACGCTACTATGGTGCATTGCACAATCAATTAGATTCAACTCACTAATCCCTAAAATTGATGTGCCATAACAAACTGGTATGTAACCTTTACGTCAACTGATGTGAACGTTGCAATAAATGTTTGTTATAAAGACCTGTTGGCACTTACAACAATCACCGTATAGGAGTCTTTAATGCTTCCCAAATCACTCAGTGAATTGCCTATTTTTGAAGGGTATAACCCTGAAGCATTGCTAAAAACAATGCAGGGTATTTTGGATAAAAGCCAGAAAATTATGACGCATTTAATGGCTCAACAAGCAGAAAAAGTGGAGCAAGGTACAATCCCTAATATTGACCATGACCCGCTCAATATCGGTCGTGCCTCACAAGAACTTGTAACGCACTTTATGATGAATCCTGTGAGCTTGATGGAAGCAAATTTGTCCTTTTGGCAAGAACAGATTAAAGTGGCTGATAATGTTTTTAAACGTACACTTGGTTTAGAAACAGAACCTTATATTGATGCGGCTAAAGGTGACCGTCGGTTTAAACATGAAGCATGGAATACCGTCCCTGCCTTTGATTTAATTAAGCAAAGCTATTTACTTTCAGCAACATGGCTACACAATACCATTAAAGAAATCGGTATTAAAGAAGCCGAACACGCCAACGCCAAAAAGATTGATTTTTACACCCGCCAACTGATTGATGCACTTGCACCCACTAATTTTGTTGCAACCAATCCTGAAGTTTTATTTCTCACGTTACAAACGGGGGGACAAAACTTGTTAAATGGGTTAAATAATTTCCTTGAAGATTTAGAGCGCGGTAAGGGAAATTTAAGCATTAAAATGACTGATTTGGAAGCGTTTGAACCGGGTAAAAATATCGCCGTCACACCGGGTAAAGTCGTTTTTCAAAACGATTTAATGCAGCTTATCCAATACACACCCAGCACGGAAAAAGTTTACAAACGGCCTTTGTTGATTGTTCCGCCATGGATTAATAAGTTTTATATCCTTGATTTGCGTGAAAATAACTCATTTGTAAAATGGGCTGTTGACCAAGGACATTCCGTTTTTGTTATTTCTTGGGTCAATCCTGACGCACGTTTAGCGGATAAAAACTTTGAAGATTATATGCTTGAAGGTCCATTAGCCGCATTGGGTGCTATCGAGCAAGCAACTGGGGAAAAAGAAGTTAATGCCGTTGGCTATTGTTTAGGCGGTACGCTTTTAACCAGTACCTTAGCTTATATGGCAAGCAAGAATGACACACGCATTGTTAGTGCGACGCTTTTCACTACTTTGTTAGATTTTAAAGACCCCGGTGAGCTGAGTATTTTTATTGATGAAGAGCAAATCGAAGCCTTAGAAGAAAAGATGGATGAAAAAGGCTATTTAGAAGGAAGTCACATGGCAACCACGTTTACCATGTTACGTGCTAACGATTTGATTTGGTCATTCCACATTAATAATTATTTGCTGGGCAAAGAAGCCAGTGCATTTGATTTGTTATATTGGAATTCTGATTCCACCCGTATGCCAGCGAAAATGCACAGTTTTTATTTGCGCCGCATGTATTTAAATAACGCATTAAAAACGCCTAATAACGTTGTTTTAGCAGGACAACCGATTGATTTAGGAAACGTTAAAATTCCAGTTTGTTTTGTATCCGCACAAGAAGACCATATAGCCCCTTGGGAATCTACTTATGCAGGCACGCAATTAGTTTCTGGTGAGGTTAAATTTATTCTGGGTGGTTCTGGGCATATTGCAGGGATTATTAACCCGCCCTATAAACCTAAATATTTTTACTACACGAATGACAAAACCAAGACCATTGATGACCCCAAAACATGGTTAAAAGGTGCAAGCAAGCATGAAGGTTCTTGGTGGCCACATTGGGAATTATGGGTTGACCAATATGGTGGTGAGAAAGTAGATGCGCGCACCCCTGGAACAGGGCAGTTACCTGTTGTTGAAAATGCCCCCGGTAGTTATGTTAAAGTACGTGCATTAGCAGGTTAATTCCTTGTTTGTGTGGTGAATAAAAGGGATGTTGATTGAAAAATCAACATCCCTTTATTTATTGGCATGGATGCCATAGATTCTTGAGAAAGTCACCTTTATAAAACAGACCGTTTAGAGAAATAACACAGACACCACGACTTTAAACGGTGTTATTCGGTCTTAAACATGTTGCTGCTATTTTTCTTAAAAAACTTTAATAAATATTAATTGGTTATATGCTAGATTATTCAGCAATTGATAGTTGTAGGTAAATAAATTTGTACTTATACTTGATATAATTATATTATAGACTATTTTTCTTCATTTTATCCTGTTTGTTTTCTTCATGGAATACCGTTATGCGTATTGTTCAAGAAGCTCTTACCTTTGATGATGTCTTGTTGTTACCCGCCCACTCTGTTGTGTTGCCCAAGCAAGTTGCGCTACGCACGCCACTCACGCGTAAAATTGTTCTCAATATCCCCATTTTATCCGCCGCAATGGATACCGTCACTGAATCCCGTATGGCAATTTCTATTGCACAAGAAGGTGGCATGGGAATTATTCATAAAAATATGACGATAGAAGAACAAGCACGACAAGTAAGACGTGTGAAGAAATTTGAAAGTGGTGTAATCAGTGACCCCATTACAGTGACTCCTAAAACGAGTATTCGTGAAGTTCTCTCGCTAACCCGTGCAAACCAGATTTCGGGTGTTCCTGTTGTGGATGGTGGCATCTTAGTCGGTATTGTTACCAGTCGCGATTTACGTTTTGAAACGCATTATGATAGCCCTGTTTCTAGCATCATGACTCCTAAAAATCGTCTGATTACTGTTCGTGAGGGGGCAAGCCGTGAAGAGGTGCAGGACTTATTACACGAGCATCGTATTGAAAAAGTCTTAGTCGTTAATGACCATTTTCAACTCTGCGGTATGATTACGGTTAAAGATATTCAAAAAGCCACAGAAAAACCCTTTGCTTGTAAAGATGAACAGCAACGTTTGCGGGTTGGTGCGGCTGTTGGAACAGGCGATGATACTGATGCACGAGTTGCTGCGTTGGTAGAGGCTGAAGTTGATGTTATTGTTGTAGATACAGCACATGGACATTCACAAGGTGTATTAGACCGTGTTCGTTATGTAAAACAACGTTATCCGCAAGTTCAAGTGATTGGTGGCAATATTGCGACAGGCGCGGCAGCACTTGCTTTAGCCGACGCGGGTGCAGATGCGGTTAAAGTGGGTATTGGCCCTGGGTCTATTTGTACAACCCGAATTGTTGCAGGTGTTGGCGTGCCGCAAATTACTGCTATTGATAATGTTGCGACCGCCTTACAAAATTTAGACATTCCCCTTATTGCTGATGGGGGCGTGCGTTATTCTGGTGATATAGCTAAAGCACTTGCAGCGGGCGCGCATTGCGTCATGATCGGGGGTTTATTGGCAGGCACAGAAGAAGCACCCGGTGAGGTAGAGTTGTATCAAGGACGTTCTTATAAATCCTATCGGGGTATGGGTTCATTAGGCGCAATGGCACAAACGCAAGGCTCGAAAGACCGCTATTTTCAAGATGATACTGATGTTGAAAAACTTGTTCCTGAAGGTATTGAAGGGCGTGTTCCTTACAAGGGGAGTATGTTAGGTGTTATTCATCAGTTATTAGGTGGATTGCGTTCTAGCATGGGTTATACAGGTTGTCGCGATTTAGATGAAATGCGAACAAAAACCGAATTTGTTAAAGTTTCTTTTGCAGGTATGCGTGAAAGTCATGTTCATGATGTAACGATTACCAAAGAAGCCCCTAATTATCGCGTTGATAATTAAAAAATACCGCAACCAAGAGCAGGCACAAATTTATTTGTGCTTGCTTTGTCTCATCATTAGTGCGTTTTACAAATCCATTCCTCTGCCTTTAGCGCATTTCTTTACATAAAAAAATTTCCCTAATCGTCTTACTTGTGGGGGGAAATTTGCTTTATCCTCACTTGTGTATCACTGTCAACATTAGATTTACACGACCATGTGTTTTTTTGCGAAAGAAAGCATTTGTGTATGCTATTGCTGCAAGCAGTGTTATCTGTCTATCTCGCTTCATCCTTTTGATGAATATAGTGAAATTGCTCGTTATTGCTCGTTACCAAGCTCTGCTTGGTAATGCCTGCCTTGCAAGCTCCGCTTGCCGAGTACAAGCGGACTTAAGCGTGAGGCGTTCAAGTACCCGCCAAGCAGAGCTTGGTAACGAGCAATACTTTTTTACGGAAATCTGTTGAATAGGTCATTTCTTATTCTCTTTTTAAAATACGGTTACTATATCTGTCTATCTCGCTTCATCCTTTTGATGAATATAGTGAAATAATAAAATTCTATTTCTAAAGGGGGTTTTATGAATCATAAAATGCACGCGGTTATTATTCAAAATTTTGGGGGACGTGAACAACTTAAGTATGTTGAATTACCTAAACCCGCTATTAATGAAGGTGAGGTTTTAATTCAGATTAAAGCGGCAGGTGTCAATCCTGTTGATTGGAAAATCCGCGAGGGCTGGTTAAGAGAATTTATTCCCCATCATTTTCCGCTTATTTTAGGCTGGGAAATGGCGGGCGTAGTGGCAGAGTTGGGTTATAGTGCGCGACGTTTTAAAGTGGGGGATGAGGTATATGCTTATTGCCGTCGCCCTTGTGTTAAACAGGGAACATACGCTGAATATATCAGCCTGCCTGAAAGCTATTTGAGCTATCGTCCGAAAAATTTAACATTTGAAGAATCCGCAGGTGTGCCACTGGCAGCATTAACGGCTTATCAGGCGATTTATAGCACCGCCCATTTACAAGAAGGACAGCGTTTATTAGTCATTGGGGCATCAGGTGGTGTGGGGTCATTTGCCGTGCAATATGGCAAGCTGATAGGTGCGCAGGTCATTGGGGTAGCGAGTGGTCGGCATCGCCATTATTTAAAGCAATTAGGGATTGAGCAAGTGTTGGATTATACTGAAACACCCAATTTCGCAACAAGATTGCATGAATGCCTACCAGATGGTGTGGATGTTGTGTTTGATTGTGTTGGTGGTGGGGCATTATATGCAGGACAAACGTGTGTCAAAAAAGGTGGTGTGCTTGTCTCTATTGTTGAACAACTTCCTGAAGAACAAAAATATCCTTTTGACTTTCACTATGTTTTTGTTGAACCCAATGTGATGCAATTAGAGCATATTTGCCAACTATTTGAACAAGAACAACTACAAATTCATATTGATGCAGTGTATCCCTTAGCCGATGTTGCCAAAGCGCATGAAGTATCTGAATTGTTACACACGCGCGGTAAAATTGTATTAAGGGTATAACTTTTGCGGGCTATTTTAGAATCGGCAAAAATACGCAAAAACTGACCCATTTTGTCGTTTTTTAGCCATGTATGACACTTAATTGCCATATATGAAAGCTACGCTTTACAAAAGGTTATTATTACTATTTAATCTCTTTTGTAAAGAAGACAAGAAAGCAGAAAAACTAGGTACTTTGCTATGAAAAAACGACAACACTTATTTTATACTTGCTGTTTGCCTAGCGTATTGTTACTTTTTAACGTAACGCTAGCATCCGACTGTATTGCAAAAGAAATTTATCGTTATACGGATTCTAAAGGGTTGATACATTTTACTGATGTTCCCCCTAAACGTAATGCCGCACAAACTGCAAAAGTAAAAGCAAGCACCAAAACAACGGGCAAAGCCTTTCGTATTTACAAATTTGTTGACTCATTAGGCATTGTCCATCTGACGGATACACCAAAAGACAATCGTTACGAGCTGATTTATGAAGGCCCTAGCAATATTCAAAATCTGTATTATAACCAGCTAGGGGTGACTTACGCGCCAAAAACTATCATCAGTAAATATCAAGATTATAAAGATTTAGTGAATCAAATTGCTGCCCAAACACAGCTAGAACCAGAATTACTTCATGCGGTTATTCATGCAGAATCTGCTTATAACCCTAATGCGGTTTCACCAAAAGGAGCGGTAGGACTTATGCAACTCATGCCTGCAACCGCTGCACGTTATGGTGTATCTGACCGCACCGATCCAGCGGATAATATGGCGGGTGGGGCGCGCTATTTAAAAGATTTATTAGAAATGTTTCAATATAATAAGCAATTAGCAATTGCCGCCTATAACGCGGGTGAAAACGCGGTGATTAAATACGGCAACCAAATTCCGCCTTATAAAGAAACCCGTGGTTATGTCACGCGCGTATTAGGGTTGTATGATGCTTATCGCAATATGTAGGTGCATTATATTTCTATTGGATATCACTGTGTTAAGCGGTGGTATCCATCTGTGGTCAATCCCTTATAAAAACGGCTAAATAACCCGCCTAAACATACCCGCAAACGCTCGTAAACTAAAAACTATTCACATCATGATAATAATAAGCGCGATGTGGCTATATAAATATTAAAAAACGACGGTGTCGTAGTTCAAATTCCTCAATCATTGTCTATCAATGACATTATCTGATGATGTGCCACAAACCCTTAACTTGTTTAGCACTACTTAAAATTTAAGCAAGTAGGTACACATTGCATTATAAACTCTCAATAAGTTGTGCTTTAATAACAGCAATTACTTTTGTATTTGTGCGGGTGACGAAAAATGGCAAAGCAAGTTGGTATTGTTACAACGGTTGTGGACACGGCTATTAAAGCAGTTGGAGCGGATGGCAGTGGTCGAATACTGGTTCAAGGTGACCCTATTTATGAGGGTGATACTATTGAAACAGGTAAGCGGGCATACATTAAAATCACGCTGACTGATGGTACATTATTTCAATTAGGCCCTTTGTCTAAAGCCAGTCTTGATAAGTTTAATTATCAACCAGAAGCACATCATGGTGAATTAGAGACGAATGTTTTTATAGGATTTTTTCGGTTTATTAGCGGAAAAATTGGCGGTGATGAACGCGGGCAACATACAACGATTAAAACCCCTTCGGCCACAATTGGTATTCGTGGTAGCGAACTGGATATGGCAGTTAATGAACACGGTGATACAACCGTTTTACATATTTCAGGGTTGATTGATATTAGTCCGCTTACTGGTGATCCATTCACCGTCTATGTAACAGGTACACGGATTGAAATTCCTCTAACGGGTGTTCCATTTATGGAGTTGGCTTCTCCCGAGTTTATTAATGGATTTCGGGCATTTTTACTGCCACTCAATCCTGCAAATACTGAAAAAGAGGAGTTGCTTCGCACCACTCATGCAGAGAATAAAGAGCAAACGGTAGATGATAAAAATACAGATAACGCAAACCCCAATAATGCCACGGAAAGTTTAGGACGTAATGCGTTTACTATATTTTCGCCTGATGCACAGATACCGTTGACAGGTGCGTTACATTCTTCATCACCAACAGAAACACGGCTAAATCATGCTATTCACACCGCATTTAATCTCAATGATGAGGCTTTAAATAATGAGGGTGTAAGCAACAATAATACAAACATAACCAGTAATGATGCGTTATTAGTCACCGTGCTTGAACCATTGCCTCCAACACCACCGACTGTCGACGACGATGCTAATCAATTGACAGAAGATTACGCGCTGATTACCCCTGTTTTATTTTCTGAACCCGAGTTAATCCGTGCTGATACAGAATTATTGCAAGGTAGCAATGGCTTTGTATTTAATAATCAAGATGGTTCATTTACCTATCAACCCAATGCAGGATTTTCGGGAACAGATACCTTTGCCTATCGATTTACCAGCACAGAACCCTTTATTTTTGTGGAAGTGAACGTGTCGCGTCCACAAGTGATAATGCCGAACATCAAAACAGGTGACGAATTACCCATTAAAACCAATGCGGGGGGCGATTTATTATTACAGCCTGATGGAACAGTGGATTATATTCCCCCTGCTGATTTTCATGGCACGGATAGTTTTAGTTATTTACCCGCAGGACAGACAGAACCCGTTACCATCGTACTAACGGTTGCCGCAATGAACGACGCACCACAAGCCGTGCGTGACCACTATAATGAATTGTCTGACCCTAGCGTTTTAAGCGTTGCAGAAGATTCTAGTTTAACTATTCCCGCCAGCGTTTTATTAGCAAATGATATTGATGTAGATAGCGTAGATGGCGACAGCCTGTCTATTTATCAGGTGAACACCATCCCCAATACACTAGGGTCTTTAGGGACACAAGGGGCTGTGGTACTCAACGCGGATAACAGCATTAGCTTTCAACCAACACCTAATTTTAATGGTGAAACAGAATTTACCTATGTAGTACAAGATAATGCAGGGGTACGCAGCAGTACAACTGTTCGCGTTAATGTAACCGCTGTTAATGATGCCCCCTTAGTGGTAGCGGACACAGTAGAAGGAGCTGGACAAGCCAGCATTACGATTCCTGTTACCCAATTATTAAGTAATGATAGTGACATAGAGGCGCAACCGCTTGTAATCATCGGCGTTGATAATGCAGAAAATGGCGTTGTTACTTTGCTTCCAAATGGCATGATTACGTTTACACCCGCGTTTAACTTTAGCGGTGGACGTTTTGAATATATCGTGAGTGATGGGCAGGCAGAAAATAGCACCAGTCGGGGAGTTGTCACCATCACGGCAGGAAATACGCCAGATACCCCCGACCCAACAATTCCCGACCCTGATATACCCGTTGATAATAATATCAGTCCGATAGCGACTAATGATGGCGTGTTACAAATAGGCTCAGCCGATAGCGTTCTGATTTTAGGAGCGCGCTTGTTAGCCAATGATAGTGACCCAAACGGCGATGTTTTAACCATTACCTCCGTTAATTCATTAACAGGGGGAACGGCTACACTAGACAATGCAGGCAATATTCTGTTTAGCCGTAGCGCGGATTTTACAGGTAACGCCAGTTTTACTTATACAATAAGCGACGGACGCGGTGGCAATGCGAGTGCCATTGTGAGCTTGCAGGGTGACACGCTTCCCGTCAACCTGCCCCCTGTCGCGGTGACTGATAATTTTAGCGTCGCAGAAAATAGTTTTTTAGTCATTGCCCCCTCAGCATTATTAAGTAACGACACAGACCCTGAAGGTCAGCCATTAAATATCGCTTCGTTTGGCGGGGCGAGTAATGGCACGCTAACACAAGATGCAATAGGGAATCTCATTTTTACGCCTACCGCTAATTTTGTAGGCAATGCCCAATTTACCTATAACGTCTCGGACGGGGTAAAAAACAGCACGGCAACGGTACAAATTCAAGTGCTTCCACTGCCTGACGAGCAACCACAAGCTCTTAATGATACTTTTAGCACCCCACACAATACCCCGTTAGAAATTGCCAGCAATTTATTGTTAAATAATGATATTCCTGCGCAATCAGGCGATATTTTACAAGTCACAACAGTGAGTAATGCCAGCAACGGCACCGTGCAACTCACCAGTACTGGCACAGTCCTTTTTACACCAACGGCAGATTTTTCAGGGCTTGCAACCTTTAACTACACAATCAGCGATACGCAAGGTAAAACCAGTAGTGCGAGTGTAACGGTTGACGTGATGGCAAACCAAATGCCTATTGCAGTGGATGATGCCGACTCAAACACCAATACGTATATCACTAACCAATCCTTAACCTTGAATGCGGCATTATTATTAGCCAATGATAGCGACCCTGATGGTGATACCTTACAAATCGTAAGCGTTGGCACAGCAACCCATGGAACAGTTGCACTTGATGCCGATGGAAATGTCATCTACACCCCTGAGACGGACTACAACGGTACAGACCAATTTACTTATACAATTGACGATGGACAAGGTGCGACAGCTAGCGCGACTGTGAGCGTTTTTGCGGAAAACGCGCCGCCTGTCGCCGTAGATGATTTAGACCCAACACAACTAACGACGGCCAAAAATCAAGCTATCATTATTCCCGTTACGACATTATTAGCGAATGATAGCGACCCAGATAATGACCCATTAACCGTTATTGCGTTGGGTAATGCGGTAAATGGTCAAGTATTGTTTGCATTAGATGGCTCTGTTTCCTTCACTCCTGATGTCAACTTTGTTGGTACGGCTGGTTTTCAATACAGTATTGGCGATGGAAAAGGAAAATTTGACAGTGCAACGGTTGCCGTCACGGTGGTCGATGCAAACAGTCCACCCGTTGCCACGCCAGACACCATTGATGCGCCATTTAATCAAACGGTTTTTATCGCCAGTGCAGACCTCCTTAGCAATGACAACGACCCTGATTCCACCGATGTGCTACAAATCACTCAAGTAATTGATAATCCAGATGATGGTGTGACGGTTAAATTACTGAATAATAATGAAATTCAACTATTTGTTGATGCACTTGCTAGCAATCAATTTGAGAGTGTGCGTTTTAACTATATTCTCAGTGATGGACAAGGTCATAACAGTGAAACAACGGTAACGGTGGAAAGTAACAATGTTACTCATGGAACGGCAGTAGCCGATAATCTACGCGGTACTGGTGGAGACGATATTATTTTAGGACTGGGCGGGAATGATACTTTTCAAGCACCGACAGGTAATGATATTTTTCTGGGCGGCACAGGTGACGATTTATTTCTTTTTGACCCCAGCACCGTTAAAAATGCAGTGTTACGCGGTGAAGAAGGTCAAGACACCCTAAAATTAGTGGGGTCACAAAGTTTAGATTTATTACAAAATAGCAGCTTACCTGCGGGAGAAGGATTTGCGCTTACAGGCATTGATGTTATTGATTTACGAAGCACCAGTACCAGCAACAGCCAACTGCGCCTAAGTGTTCAAGATGTGTTAAACATTTCGGATAACAATCGATTGATGATAGAAGGCAACGCGCAAAGTTTTGTGGTTTCTAACGACGGCTGGACAAATTCAGGTGTAGAAACCATAGGAACCGCTTCATATAACCGCTATACCGCAGGCGGGGCTGAACTACTGGTTAATACTGATATTGGGGGACAATTTATATTTTAGATAAATGAATAAATTAAATACCTAGGATGGATATTATTCCATTCTGCTCCCACCGACTGCTATTTATTGCCCTGCGATAAATAGCCGTTTCTTTCCATCTCAACCGCTAAACACTTATGTCTATTGAACTAAAACCCATTGAAAAAAAACTGTCCATCACGCTCACCGAGATTGCCAGCCATCTACCTGAAGGCAGTTTAACGTTACGTCAATTATTAGAAGAAATTGGCGAACAAGGCTTATTAATTTTTTGTATTTTTCTGACGATTCCGTTTTTAATTCCCGTGTCTATTCCCGGTGTTAGCACGGTTTTTGGCGCATTGATTATACTGATTAGTATCGGATTACTCACCAACCGCCTACCTTGGTTGCCCGAAAAACTCATGCAAAAATCGATTCCAAAAGATTTTCTCAATACCGCCTTAGAAAAAAGCGCGCATATTTTTGAAAAAATAGATAAATTTTCTCATGCTCGCTTAGAACAATTAACCCAAAGTACAACCGCCTTACAGTTTAACGGCTTTATGCTGTTACTCGGTGGTATCCTGCTGATTTTCCCTTTTGGATTTGTTCCTTTTTCCAATACCCTACCGGGGCTTGCTATTCTTTTACTAGCCGTTGGTATGCTGCAAAAAGATGGCTATTTCGTGCTAGCTGGCTATATTATGAACATCCTGACAATTATTTATTTTACCGTGCTTATTGGTGGGGCGATTATGGCGGGTAAAGAATTATGGTCATTATTTGGCGGATAAGTTATTTAGCCTAAACCTGTCTGAATCAGGATTTGCAGATACACAAAAATAATACTTTTGTGTCCAGAAATTCAGCCAATTCTGGTTCAGATAATAAACATCTTATTTTTACCTCTTTTTCTATTTAGCACGGCTCATGATTGATAGATTTTACACGGCATAACCTATCATTTTATTGTCATGGCTATGGCATACAAACGGGAGTATATTGACAACTTTCTTAAACAAACCGCCAAAACAACCGCACAGGCGCGTGATTATTTAAGCTTCCTGCTAAAAAGACTATCAAGCCAAAGTCTTACTGAAATTTAAATCAATAAATAAACGTAGTATCAAGCGTATAAAGATAAAATAAGGGATACAGGCGCAAACTTTATTTATCTTACTTGGCACTATGAGTCCGTTGGTAGGAAACCGTCGATTTGTGCTAAAGTTTCACTAAACTAAAACAAACAACGATAAAACAGTTTTAATACTATGACCACTCATTATCAACACCTGTTTTTAGATGGTTCTTCAGTGAATCTCCCCGTCGGCAAAGTTGTCTGCATAGGCAGAAACTACGCAGAACATGCCAAAGAGTTAAATAACCCCATTCCTAGCAAACCCTTATTATTTATTAAACCCAATACCGCGCTTGCCGACTTGCGTAATCCACTAGAAATCCCCAGTTATAGCAAGATATGCCATCATGAATTAGAGTTTGCATTACTGATAGGTAAACCTCTAAAAAAGGCAAATGTGAGCGATGTCGCGGCGGCAATTATTGGTTATGCGTTAGCATTAGACTTAACCCTACGTGATTTACAAGATGAATTAAAAGTAAAAGGTCATCCTTGGGAAATGGCAAAAGCCTTCGATAATGCTTGTCCTATTTCCCCTTTTATTCCTGTAGAGCAAATCCAAGACCCACAAAATGTTGATATTCGCCTGACAGTCAATGGACAATTGCGACAAGAAGGCAATACCCGACAAATGATAACTAAAATCAATGAATTGCTTGCCTATATTTCAACCTACTTTACCTTACTTCCCGGCGATGTTGTATTAACGGGTACACCCGCAGGCGTTGGTGAACTTAAATCAGGCGACCAACTTCTGCTTGAATTAGAAAACGACTATTCATTTGTTACAACAGTTGCTTAACCCTCTTATTTGTTTTTAAACAAAGGAAAAAAACGTGTTTTATCGGCAATCTGCTTTTCGTCACCTAAGTTTATTCGCAAGCCTTGTTTGTGCCTCACTGAATTTAAGCGCGCAAGAAACATCAAAAACCCCTCCCGCACCCGTACCACCTAGCCAACGCCTGCTTTTTGGTTATGAAGGTATTCAATACAACCAAGCCACACTGCCAGACAGTTTGCGGCAAAGTTTGTACGATGCGGATATGGAACACTTCACCAAGCAAAAACAAATCGTTGATGCAGCCGTTTTTGATTTATACGCAGAAGCTGAAGCGAAAAAGCAAGGCAAAGACAAAGAAGTGCTGTTACAAGAATGGTTTAAGGTAGATGAACCCAGCGAGGCGGAAGTCAACACGTTTTATGAGAAGAACAAGGAACGTATTCCCGTCAGTTTAGCCGAAGCCAAAACCCAGATAGTTCAATTTTTGAAACAACAAAAAGTGCAAGAAAAGCAAAAAACGCTGATTGCAAAAGTGAAAGGCGAAGGCTTTTTTGAATTATTGGTTGCTGAACCCGTTGCCCCGATTGCGGATATTCATTTCACGGGCTACCCTGCAAAAGGTAATTTAAATGCCGATATCACCGTTGTAGAGTTCGCTGATTATCAATGTCCACACTGCAAACACGCGGTAGAAGATGTAAAGAAATTAATGGCGGCGTTTGGGGAAAAAATCAAACTGGTTTATATGGACTATCCAATTAATGCTTCAGGTATTTCACGCACGGTTGCTGAAGGTGCAGTCTGTGCTGACCAACAAGGTAAATTCTGGGAGTATCACGAACTTGCTTTTGAACAACAAGCAACATTAAAAACAGATTCTCCACAAGAATTTGCAGGCCTATTAAAACTGGATGAAGCCGCTTTTAAGAAATGTCTTGCAGAACCTGCGACCAAAGCCAAGGTTAAAACTGCCGAGAATGAAGCTTTACGCTTAGGATTAGCGGGAACACCTTCATTTTTTGTCAACGGTAAATTGGTGAATACCGTTGAATTACAAAGTGCGGTGCAAGCCTTGATTAAGTAACACAGAGATTAAATTTTTTGCAAAAATGGTTGTGCCACTTTTGTGAGAAATCCATTCAAAAATGGGCAGTTTATTAAGAACTGCCCAGCTAGATATTCAGTGAAGATTTTGTAAATAATCTAATACCTGCCACGCCCGTTGTTGAATTTCTGCAAAATGGCAGGTTGTCGCTAATAAATCCGCTTCTGTTTGTACGTATTTGTCTGCAATCAATTCAGCATGACAGTTTTGTACAATGTCTTGCACGCTTGCTGGCGTGGATTCTAAATGAAATTGTAGTCCTAACACACGGTCTTTATAAAGAAAAGCCTGATTTTGGCAACCGTCGCTTTTTGCCAACGAAATTGCATCGGGTGGTAATGCGAAAGTATCGCCATGCCAATGGAATGCAGGAAATTGCAGGGTATCCGCCCCGAAAATGCGCTGACTAATTTCTGTATTCATCAACGCTATTGGAAACCAACCAATTTCTTTATACGTATTGCGCGTCACACTCGCCCCTAGCACGTCGGCGATTAGTTGCGCCCCTAAACAAATACCTAATACTTTTTTACCCGATTGTATCGCCTCATGAATAAAGGCTTTTTCACGGGTTAACCATGCAAACTGTTCTACTTCATAAATATTCATGGACCCACCTAACACAATCAAGCAATCAATCGTTGTGAGAGGCGGTAAGGATTCATCATTAAATAAACGGGTAACGGTGACAGAATGTCCATTTTTTTCTATCCATGTTGCAATACTGGCGAGTCCTTCAAAAGGAACATGTTGTAAATAATGTATATTCATCAGTAAATTATCCTGTTTAGCAAAAATGGATTTTCTGTTACAGCTTCAAAATTAACAAACCAGATAAACTTTTCTACAATCCCCCTTTTTCAAAGGGGAAATCTTTTAAATCTATTTTTCTGCTTGAATGATGGGTACGATTAACACAGGTATTGCGGATAATTGTGTAACACGGCGCGCGACTGAACCAATAAATAACTCGCCTAAGGCGTTATGTCCACGTGTTCCCATTACAATCATATCAATATGTTGTGCTTTCGCATGTTCAACAATTGCCTGTGCGGGATTATGTCCTTCAATCACTGTGATGCTTTCTACCAAGTGGCTGGCTATCTCGCTATTTTTTAATTCTGTTGCACAAAAAACTTCTAATTGTTGTTGCATCCCTTTTTGCACTTTTTGCACTGCTTCAGTGTGCATTTGTTTGGCTTTATCTTCTGGAAAATGAGCCTCAAATAATGCCTCTCCAAATGTACCTAGTTGTTCTGTAACATGTACTAGCGTTAGTCGTGCATCGTAACGGTGAGCTAGACTAATGGCATAACGGAAAACAACATCCGCATTTTCTCCCATATCTGTTGCGTATAAAATTTTTTTAATCGTTGGTAACACGTGATTTTCTCCTTTGATGATGACAACAACAAACAAGAATTATTCGAATGTTTTATTAACATGCATAGGAACAACTAAGACAGGAATTTGAGAAATTTGCGTTACCCGACGTGCAACAGAACCGATAAAAAATTCGCCTAACACAGAATAATTATGTGTTCCCATAATAATCATGTCCGCACCACTTTCTTTCACTTGTTCGACAATAGTTTGTGCAACAGAGCCATCAAGTACAGCAATACTATCGATTAGATGGCTTTCTGCTGAGGTTGTATGCAACTCTTCGGCACAAAAGGCTTCTAAACGCTGCTGCATCTTGCTACGGACTTCGTTAATGGCATCGGTGTGCATCTTTTCCGCCATATCACGTGGGATATATGTTTCTAATAATGCCGCCCCGACCGTGCCTAGTGGTTCTAAAACGTGAATAATACGAATGGTCGCACCATACTTTTGCGCCATACTGATGGCATAACGTAAAACAGGGCGTGACTGTTCACCTAAGTCGGCGGGATAAAGAATTTTTTTAATTTGTGGGAGCATGGCAAAATCCTTCTTTAAAGTAACAAAATATAAAGCACGTCAATCATATTATGCAATTCATCATAGCATAAGTTTTTCAACTGGTATCAATGACAATTGCGAGCCTACAGAAGCTTATTATAATGTCAATCCTACCCTATAACCGAGAATGTAAGGCAACAAGATGGATATAAAAACTGCATTGAAAGCCGTGACAGAAAAACGTGATTTAAACATGGATGAAATGCTTGCCGTGATGACCGAAATCATGACAGGACAAGCAACACCCGCTCAAATTGGTGGCTTTCTCATTGGGTTACGTATGAAAGGTGAAACGGTAGAAGAAATTACTGCCGCTGCCCAAGTGATGCGCCAATTAGCCATTCCCGTCAATATTAATGCGCCTCATCTCGTTGATATTGTTGGTACAGGGGGCGATGGTTTAAGTACATTTAATATTTCTACAACCAGCGCGTTTGTTGTTGCGGCGGCTGGCGCACATGTTGCCAAGCATGGCAATCGTTCTGTGTCTAGCCGTTCAGGTAGTGCAGATATTTTAGAGGCTTTAGGTGTAAAACTGGATTTAACCCCTGAACAAATTGCGGATTGTGTGCAAACGGTTGGTGTGGGTTTTATGTTTGCCCCACAACATCATACCGCTATGAAGCACGCAATAGCACCGCGCCGAGAAATGGCTGTTCGGACTATTTTTAATTTGCTCGGCCCACTGACTAATCCCGCTAAAGCACCCAATCAATTGTTGGGGGTCTTCAGTCGTGATTGGCTTATTCCTGTTGCTGAAGTGTTAAAACGTTTAGGCAGTGAACATGTGTTGGTTGTACATTCAGAAGATGGATTAGATGAAATTAGTATTGCTGCCCAGACATTTATCGCCGAGTTAAGAGAAGGGAGCATCAGCACTTACACTATTCAACCTGAAACATTTGGTATTTGTTCCGCGCCATTAAGTTCTATTCAAGTTAATTCTGTCGCGGAGAGTTTAACTATGGTTAATCAGGTGTTAAATAATCAAACTTGTCCCGCGCGTGACGTTGTTTTACTCAATGCAGGCGCGACTTTATACGCAGCAGGTATTACAGATAACATTGCTCAAGGTATTGTTAAAGCCCGCGAAGCCTTAGCCAGTGGTGCAGCAAAACAAAAATTGACTGAATTAGTGAGTCGTTCACAGGGATTTGCACGTATTGTGTGAAGAGTACGGGGCGAATTTATTCGCCCTATTTTTTTAAAAACGATTAACCAATTTGTGTATCACCCCTTAATAACGCACCAACCGCCCTATCATTCACACAAGAAACCGTAAAATTGCCTACATAACGTGGTAAACACGCATCAACAATCCCTTGTTGCACCCATTGTTCTAAAGAGTTGGGATATGTCGGCAAATGGGCTGATTTAACTAAAATTAAACGGCTTGCTTGTAATTGTTGGGCTAACCACGCGGCAAGACTATCTGAGGTCATTTCCCAAGATTCTTCAATATCAGCACGTCCTTTAGTCATCTGACAAGGAAGCCAGAGAGGAATTTTTTCGCCTGTTTCTAAAAGCGTATGAATTTCCGCGAGAGTGCTAACTCCTTGTAAACTTGGCTGTATTCCCTGTAGCATCCATGCGTATTGTTCCATCGCAAGCAATGCCATCTGATGCGCGTTGCTGTCAGGAAAGTGCCAACGGGCTTGAGCAAGACGAACTTGGTCGGCAAATTGTCCACCGCCCGCAACAATGACCGCTTTGTGTCTGCCTTTTTGCACAAGTTCAGTCAACAAATGGGGCAAGTCAGGCGTGTTTGCCAAACTGCCCCCGATTTTGATTACCCAAGGCATATTAATAATTTATTTTTAGTTTTGTTACCTGCCATGTCCGCCACACAAAAACACTGAGTGTTAAAACGGTTAAGGGAATCACAAACCATAACATGGCATCAGAAAAGAACTCTAGCCCCGTGTGGTTAGTAGAAAGCAGGACTAAATAGACCAGATACGCCGCATAGTAGAAGAGGAATAAAGCTCCTTGCCAACGTTCAACTTTATGACCTATAAAGAAAATAGGTAATGTTGCGAGGGCAACACCCAGCATCACAGGAATATCAAAATAAATTGCTGATTCAGAAACCGCAATACCATTCGGTGCAACAAATGCGGACAATCCTAATACGGCGAGAATGTTAAATAAATTACTGCCAATCACATTACCAACAGCAATATCGGCTTCTTTGCGTAAACTAGCAATAATGGAGGTTGCAAGCTCGGGTAACGATGTACCAATCGCAACAATGGTTAATCCAATGACTAACTCACTAATTCCAAAATATTTTGCCAACGCAACAGCACCATCCACTAACCAATTAGAACCGACAACCAACAAAACTAATCCCATTATTAGCAAAGCAATTTGTTTAAAAATAGTTGTTTGGCCTTTATTAGACACTTCCACATCTAAGGCTTCTGCATATTCTGCTTGAACAGCGGCATTATTTTCTTGCCGACTTTTTCTAATAGAATAAACGGTATAAATAACAATACCTGCGAATAAAACAAATCCATCAAATAGGCTGATTAAGCCGTCAAAAACCAAAAACCATAAGAGAAAAGAAGCCCCTATCATTAATGGCACATCTAAACGCAACAGTTGTTGACTGACCATCAATGGCGCAATAACCGCCGCCGCGCCTAAAATCAATAGGATATTAGCGATATTACTCCCAACGACATTCCCAATGGCAATATCAGATTGTCCTATCCATGCCGATTGGATATTCACCGCCAATTCTGGCGCGCTTGTCCCAAATGCGACAACGGTTAGTCCTATCACCAATGGAGAAATTCCCATGATTAATGCAAGTTTAGAAGCACTTGCAACCAACATATCCGCCCCGTAAACCAAGAATACTAAGCCAATAATAAAGAGAATAATGAGTTGTATATCCATGATTAAGTATCTTTTTAAAGGAATGATGAAAGACGCATACGGACACCATTGTTTTAAGCGGTGCTATCCGCGCTACTTCTGCAAATAACCCAAACAAGTAAATTGCGAAGCGTGGCAGTCCTGATTTGTGTAACACGACTAAAAGGATATAAGGCGTTAGCTTGCTGTTTTAAATAACCCAATTTAACAACAATTTCACCAATTAAGATTTTGGTTTAATATTTTCCTGTAAGATAATCAAATTATTTATATAATCCATTCGACACATTAACAGATTAACACCTGTTCAATGATATAAATAAGTGCATAATAATGAAAAATCTACTCATGGATACTGTCGCTATGTACACACATTTGCAGAATGCGTTTCTCCCTTGCATACATCGAGCGACTTATTTAATGATGGAAAATGGCGATATTTATCTAAATTATCCTTAGAGATTAGAGATTGGTGTTATGGCAAACCCAGAGCATTTATCTATCCTACAGCAAGGGGTAGTTGTGTGGAATGCGTGGCGGGCAAAGGCGGCTGAGTGGCCTGATTTATCGGGTAGCAATCTAGCAGGGCTAAACCTCACGAAAGCGGATTTATTTCGCGCCAATTTAAATAAAGTGGATTTAACGAACGCTAATTTAACTGGAGCGAATTTATCTGGAGCGAATTTAAGCGAAGCAAACTTGAGTAAAGCCAATTTAAGTAAAGCGGATTTGAGCGAAGCCAATTTAAGTGAATCTTATCTTGCGCGAACTAACTTAACCGATGCGAATTTATCTGAAGCCAATTTAACAAAGGCTTATCTTATTGAATCGTATTTATCTGGGGCAAATTTGTCCGAAGCCAATTTATTTAGAGCCAACTTATTCGAATCTGACTTGTTTCGCGCCAATTTAACAGGTGCAAATTTATTTAAAACTAATCTCACAGAAACCAATCTCATTGAAGCCTATTTAACAGGGGCAAGCCTTTTTAAAGCAACGATGACAGAAGCTGATTTAACAGGGGCAAAAATTGATGGTACACAAATTGATGAAAGTGTGATGAAAAAATAGCATTTATCATAAAGCATCTTTTATTTGGTTGAATTTTACAGTCGTATAACTATTTTATCTTTTTAACTTAACTTTATAGCGAGGATAGTTTTAATGCGTGGTGGACTCGGTAATTTAATGAAGCAAGCACAAGATATGCAAGCAAATTTACAAAAAGCGCAAGAAGAAATTGCCACTTTAGAAGTCACAGGCGAGGCAGGTGGGGGAATGGTAAAAATCCTGATGACAGGGCGGCATGATGTGAAAAAAGTTACTATAGACCCCACGTTAATGACAGAAGAGCGTGAAATGTTAGAAGATTTACTCGCTGCTGCTGTGAATGATGCCGTGCGTAAAGTAGAAAAAGTAACCCAAGAAAAATATTCGGGTATGACAGGCGGTATTAACCTACCTGCGGGTTTCAAACTCCCCTTTTAACCAACCTAATCTAATCGCTTTTATGCAGATAACGGATTATGAGCCAGCGTTCTTTACAACTTAATCGTTGGTTTGAAACGGCGATTGGACAACGGTTATTTAATATAGAAACAAACAGTCTAGCGCGAATATTACCGTACCTGTTTGGTTATCATCTTGTACAAATTGGCGGTATGGGACAAGGTCGCTTAATAGAAAGCAGTCGCATCCGCCATCGTTGTGTTCTCAGCCGCTATGCTGACAGTTTACAAAGTGTTCGCTCACGTGTGTGTGGTACGATGGAAACGTTGCCATTTGCAGCGGATAGTATTGATGTCGCAGTCTTACCACATATCTTAGAATTTGAAGACAATCCCCACGCCATCCTGCGCGAAGTAGAACGCATCCTCATACCTGAAGGACATGTTATTATTGTCGGGTTTAATCCACTAAGCTTATGGGGAATATGGCGTTGGTCATTTGCTAATCGTAAATCCGCGCCATGGTGTGGACGGTTTATTGGACTGCTCCGCATTAAAGACTGGTTAGCCCTGCTCGGCTTTGAACTGGTAGAACAACAAACCTTATTTTATGCCTTACCGTTTTATCATGAACGCTTAATGCCTCGCTCACCCCTATTTGAAAATATTGGCAAACGGATGGCAGGACGGTTTGGTGCAGTGTACATTGTCGTTGCAAAAAAACGGGTTGCAACCCTTACCCCATTACGAAAACCAACATGGGCAACACGACGGAAATCACTCGTTGCCTCAAACGTGATTCCCTCACGTTACGCTAAAGACCCCCAAAAACAGACAGAACATGAGTGACGATATTGTTGAAGCATTTACCGATGGCGCGTGTCGCGGTAATCCCGGACCTGGTGGCTGGGGCGTATTATTGCGTTATAAACAGCATGAAAAATGTTTATGTGGCGGAGAGCATGAAACCACAAATAACCGCATGGAGTTACTTGCTGCCATTATGGCGTTAGAATCCTTAAATCGTGCTTCTATTGTGCGCCTCACGACAGATTCTACTTATGTTCGTGATGGTATTACAAAATGGATTCATAATTGGATTAAACGCGGGTGGAAAACTGCCGATAAAAGCCCTGTGAAAAATGTTGATTTATGGCAACGGCTTTACCAAGCAACACAACAACATAAGGTTGAATGGTGCTGGGTGCGTGGACACACAGGGCATCGAGAAAATGAACTTGCGGATACGTTGGCTAATCAGGGATTAGATGCGGCCTTAAAACAAAAAATTTTAGGGTAACGATAAATCGCCCAGATTTTTTACAAAAATGAATAATGGAAAATAAACGACGGATAACACCGTTTAAAAATGGTGTTATCCGTGTTGTTTTTGCAAGGTTTTTTTTTGACACAATACATTAAATATACAGTGTAATGTCCGCATTACCTGCAAATTCAAAAAAGGTTGCTGCCCCACCAAACTCAACTGACGGAATAAAATCTTCTTTGTGCAAATCAAATAAATCCACGGTCATCTGACAGGCAATCAGTTTTACTTCCGCCTCGATGCAAAGCTCGCGCAACTCTTCAACACTGGCGACACCTTTTTGCTTCATCTTCTTTTTCATCATGCTGGTCATAAAACTTTGCATACCGGGCAATGCCTGTACTAAGACGGGTACAGGAATAGGCATTTCCATGGCAGGATTGCCCAACGAGGTAACTTGCAAATTTAACTTTTTCTTTAACAATTGTAACCCGTAAAAAGTAAAGAAAATCTGCGCTTCATACCCCAAGGCGGCTGCCGTTGATGCCAAAATAAACGGTGGATACGCCCAATCTAACGTTCCCTTAGTCGCAATAATGGCGAGTTTTTTTGTATCAGACATGCTTATTCCCTCCTTCTTGTACAGGGGATGATTTTATTTCGCTTTTTCAATCAGAAAGGAATACTTGCCATTTTCTTCAGTAGAAGCAAGCAACTTATTGCCTGTTTGACGTGCAAACGCATCAAAATCCTTCACCGAACCGGGGTCAGTTGTCAGAATATGCAGTATTTCACCCATTTGCATGGTGTTAAGCTCTTTCTTGGTTTTCAGAATAGGTAACGGACAGTTTAAACCAGACGCATCTAACTCTTTTGTAAACTCAATCATTTTAGTTTCTCCTAACATTCTAATATAAGCAAATAGCCTAGCATTTTTTACATCAGCACAATAATAACAAATAACGCTAGCATTAGAATTTTTGCGTATTATTTATTTCTTATATACTGAATTAGAAATAGGTGTCAAGTGCTATAACAGTTTGATGCAACGCAAAAAATAAAAATCTTTCAAATAAAGCAATTCCTGCTTGTTTTTAACTGGCAGAATAAGCAAAGACAACAGATTACTGCTTAACATGGCTTATCTTCAGAAGGACACCGAAAATGGATTTTTTTCCTATTTTCCTTGATTTACGCAATCAACCTTGCTTGGTTATTGGCGGGGGAACAACAGCAGCCCGTAAAATTGAATTATTACAACAGGCTGGTGCGCTAATAGATGTTGTTGCCCCTGAGTTACAGGATAAATTAGTTCTTTTACAACAGGCAAGAAGCCTTAGATATTACCCCCGAACATTTCAAGCATCTGATTTGCAAATGCAAGCGTATCGTCTCGTTATCGCCGCAACCAGTGATAATGCGGTGAATCGTGATATATCTGAATGTGCTAACGCCTTAAATATACCTGTCAATGTTGTTGACCAGCCTGAATTATGTAGCTTTATTGTCCCGTCAATGCTAGACCGTTCCCCCTTACAAGTTGCAATCTCTACAGGGGGCGCAGCACCCGTTTTAGCACGGATGCTACGCGCAAAATTAGAAAGTGTCATACCAGCCGCTTTTGGGGATTTAGCCCGTTTAATGGCGCAATTTCGTGATAAAACTAAACGAGTTTTTACCAATACCGCGCAACGGCGGGATTTTTGGGAAACGGTATTAAGTGGACATATTGCTGAATTGGTTTTGTCAGGACAAATTGCAATGGCGGAACAAGCGGTAGAAACCTTACTGCATGAAAAGTCGACTGTCCATTCTACAATGGGAGAGGTTTATCTAGTTGGCGGTGGCCCAGGAGACCCTGATTTATTAACATTTCGCGCCCTGCGTTTAATGCAAAAAGCCGATGTGGTGTTATATGACCGCTTGGTTTCCCCTTCAGTATTAGCCCTTGTCAGACGGGATGCAGAGCATATTTATGTTGGAAAACGTCCGAATAATCACACGTTGCCGCAAGAAGAAATCAATTTGCTATTGGCACGATTGGCAAAAGAAGGCAAAAAAGTCTTGCGCTTAAAAGGCGGAGACCCCTTTATTTTTGGGCGGGGAGGGGAGGAAATTGAAACGCTAATGGCAGAAGGCGTGCCGTTTCAGGTTGTACCCGGAATTACTGCCGCGTTAGGGACGGCTGCTTATGCAGGTATTCCCTTAACTCATCGTGATTATGCCCAATCCTGTATTTTTGTCACAGGACACTTGAAAGATAACAGTATTGATTTAAATTGGCAGGTTCTCACACAAGCACATCAAACGGTTGTGGTCTATATGGGATTGAAAGCAATCTCTATTTTTTGCGCAGAAATGATAAAACATGGCATGTCTGGTGAGCAACCCGCAGCACTTGTTCAAAAAGCAACCACGGCTGACCAAAAAGTGATTGTTGGTACGTTGCAAACATTACCGCAATTGGTTGAAGCTGAGAATGTTAATTTGCAAAGTCTGATTATTGTTGGTGATGTGGTGAAGTTACACGAGAAGTTAAAATGGTTTAATCCTGAGACGATGGCACGGAAGAACGCATCGGTTATGTGAGTGTAAATGGGTGGATTGTTTATAACAGGTTACGCAGATAACACCGTTTGAGACCGTGTTATCTGTGTGATTAAGCATTATGTTAATTGATTTTCTTAACCTTCCCACGCGGTCAAAAATTCTTGTAAATGTTTTTTCTGTGCATCTGCGCCTAGTGTTTCACGGACACGTTGCGTTTCCTTTTGATACTCGTCAGGTTTTAATTTTCCTCGTATTAACTCAAAACGTAAAAAAATCAAATATGTATTTAATACATCCGTTTCGCAATAATGGCGAATATCTTGAATACCGCCTGCTTGGTACACATCCCACACTTGGTCGCCACTCATCCCCATTTTGCCGGGAAACCCCAAAATTGTTGCAATTTCGTCTAAACGGGCAAAGGCTTTTGGTTGATACGCGGCCAACACATCCATTAAATCGGTATGTCTTTCATGAAAACGGCTTAAGTAGTTATTCCACCGAAAATCGCCATTCGTTTCCCAATAACGCGGGGCAGGAATACCATGTAGTAATGTTCGATAATGCAACACGGGTAAATCAAAGCCACTGCCATTCCAAGAAACCAATGTCGGTGTATATTCTTGTAATCCCGTATAAAACCGTTGAATCAATTCCTCTTCTGGTGCATTTGGTTCGCCTAATGACCAAACTTTAAAAATATCATGTCTATCATTTTTAATGCGTAATACGACAGAAATAGCAATAATTTTCTGCAAATGATGGCGTAATACTTCCGTTTGTCCGTCAGTTTCTTGTTTACGATAATGAAACATGACTTTTGCCACGTCTTTATCACTAAGTTGCGCCATTTCGGCGGGCGTTCCATATAAACGTCGACCACTGGCAACATCGGGAATGGTTTCAATATCAAACACAAAAATATTCATGGTGATAGTCCAATACACGGAAGAATTAAAAATTGTTTGATAGTGCCAAATAAATAAAATTATCTTTGTTGCGTTGGCACTACTGATTGTTGGTAGCGATAAAAGAGGCAGAATGAAAAAGTCTTCCTGCTTATTTAGCACTACTCTTTTTTTACCAAGCGTAACGCATTTAGTACAACGAGGAGTGAACTCAAAGACATCCCTAATGCAGCCAACCAAGGTGGAACAAAACCTAACGCCGCTGCGGGTAACGCCAGCACATTATAAGCGATTGCCCAAACAATATTTTGGCGGATAACGATTAAGGTTTTTTGCGCGGTTTGAATGCCGATATTTAAATTAGATAATTGTTCGGATAATAAAATCATATCTGCACTGGCTCGTGCGATTTGTGTACCGCTTCCCATCGCAATGGATACTTGAGCTTGGGCCAGCACAGGGGCATCATTTACACCGTCACCTATCATAACAACGACTGCACCTTGTGCTTGTAACGCTTTAACTTTAGATAATTTATCCGCTGGACTCAATTCTGCTGCGTAGTCTGTAATGCCAACTGCCAGCGCAACATTTTGTACAGCAGTGACATGGTCACCACTGAATAGATACAGTTGCTTGTGTTGTTTACGCAGTGCATCAATCAGCTCGCGCGCTCCTGCACGCAGTTCATCATCCAGTAAAAAAATGCAGTGAATTTGTTGTTTATCCGCAAAACAAACAAGAGTCTGCCCTGTTTTTTGTAGCGTGTTAAGGGTTGTCAGGGGAAGCGTTAGCGTTGTTTGGGTTTGAATAAAAGCAACTGTTCCAACAAAATAGGTTTTACCATTAATCTCACCTTGTAAACCCGCGCCCAGTTGATTGATAACCGCATTCGCACTTAATGGTGTATTTGTACAGGCGTTGTGTAAGGCTTTTGCGATGGGATGTTCGGAATACTTTTCTAAGGCGGTTGCGTATTGTAAACAGGTGCTGGTTGTCCAGTCGCTGATGTTATGTGTACTGTGTAACGTTAGTCGTCCAATGGTGAGTGTGCCTGTTTTGTCAAAAACGATATGTGTTGCCCGCGCGAGTGTTTCTAACGCATGACCGCGTGTGGTTAATAAACCAATACGGGTTAATGTGCTGGTTGCAGCCGTAATTGCGGTTGGTGTCGCCAGCGATAAAGCACAAGGACAGGTAACAACAAGGACAGATAAGGTAATTTCTAGCCAACGGCTGGGGTCAACTTGCCACCAGTAAAAGGCAACGATAACCGAGAGTAATAAGACACCACCCACGAACCATCCTGCGATTTGGTCGGCAAATTGGGTAATATTGGGTTTTTCAGTCTGTGCGCGTTCTAATAAGCGGAGTATGTGTGATAACACGGTATCAGCACCAATTTTGTCCACGCGCATTTGTAAAGGGCTTTCTATGTTGATAGTACCCGCAATAACAGTATCGCCGCTGTGTTTTTCTATTGGGCGACTTTCTCCTGTTAGTAATGATTCATCAATACTGGAATATCCCGCGATAACCTGCCCATCTGCTGGAATATTTTCTCCCGGACGAATCAATACGGTATCACCAATCGCTAAATCGGCAACTAAAACAAGTTCTTCATCCGTCCCTGTTGCATTGGTGATGAGGCGTGTTGCCATACTGGGAACAATACGAACTAAACTTTCTGACGCATGGGAACTTTTTTGGCGGGCAACCAATTCAAAATAGCGACCACTCAGGAGAAAAAACACAAACATGCTCACAGAATCATAGTAAACATGTTCAGTTCCTTGCACGATAGTTGTCCACACGCTACCAACAAAAGCGAGGAGTAAGCCTAACGCAACAGGCACATCCATACCAACGCGCCGTAAGGATAAATCTCGATAAGCATTATTAAAAAACGGCGTTGCGGCATACAACATAATGGGGATAGTCAATAATAAACTAATCCAATTAAATAAAATGCGGAATTCATCTTCCAATTGTGTACCAGACCATTCTGCTGCATAAACGGCGAGGGCAAACATCATAATCTGCATACTAAGAACCCCTGCAACCCCAATACGTCGCAGATAATAACGGCGTTCTTGCTCTAAAACGGCTTGTTGGCGGTCGGGGTCATAGGGATGAGCAAGATAACCTATACGTGTAACTGCTTGTAAAATATCGCTCAATTGAATTTTACGGCTATCCCAACGCACACGCGCTCGATGTGTTGTGTAATTGACACTCACTTCTAACACACCTGATAAACTGCGCAGATGGCGTTCATTTAGCCATACACAAGCAGCGCAAGTAATTCCTTCTAATATTAATGCCGCTTCATAAATATTCTCCCCTTCTTCTCGTACAAAGCGTTTTTGAATTTGTGGATTATCATAAACCGTCGTTTGCTGTAAAAAACTCGGGACGATTTCCCGTCCTGTTGGCGCGTTATCTGTACGATAATCATAAAAATCGGTTAAACCACTATCAACAATGGCTTGTGCAACTGCCTGACAGCCTGCACAACACATTAAATGGGTTTCATGATTGATACGAACGGGTAAATAAGTTTTTTCAGGAATGGGTAATCCGCAATGGTAACAATGGGTTTCTGACATCATGGGAGAGGATATTTAGTTGTGATTCAATAGACGGTTGAATATATTTATAGATTGGCTTTCATAGCCCTATTATGTATTTGAATGGTTTCTACCCGTAAGTGCAAGTTACCATAACATGGCAGAATACAAGAATTCGGGATGACTTCAAACTGTCTTAAGGTGAAGAAAAGATTTATGTGCGCAGATTGCCACAATAAAACACTTAATAGCTAATAAAAATAAGTAATTAAGCTAGAATGCTGGGACAGCTTAACTAAAAACAGATTAAGAGAAAAGCTATGTTATCCATATTACGCTTAATTAAAAGGGTCATTATCTTTGAAAAACATTGCTCTTGTCTTTAAATTCTCTGTATCTGAGCATCCTGATAAAAATAACCTTTAAAAACAGATGATATTGTTTTAAACAGTGGTGTCTGTGTTATTACAAACCGTCAAGTAATTTACACTCTGTAAGATTTTTTTATAAAAAAACAAAATTAGCTTGCATGTAAAAAGCAACAGGTCTATAATGGGTTCTTCTGGTGCGAGGTGGAGCAGTCTGGCAGCTCGTCGGGCTCATAACCCGAAGGTCGTAGGTTCAAATCCTGCCCTCGCTACCAATTTTTAACCCTTCTTAAATGTATTTTTCTGTTATTACACTCAAATAAATCCCCAATATTCTGTTCAAAAATAAGCCACTAACTTCCTGTTAGCTTGCTTTTTCTTGCGTCTGCAAATAATTCAGCTATTTTTCCATCCCGTAACAACATTAAAACCCATTTGAATCAGGACTAACCGCATTACTAATGTAGTAACACTATTAATCCTGACACAAACAAGTTTTAGTTTATTACTTATACAACAACAGGTTGTGTAAACTGTGCTTCAGTTTTCTTGACGGTTTTTTCTGCAATGCGCCGATAACGTCTATCAGTGGCTGATAAAAATCCCGCGAATGCCATGAATAACGCACCTAACCAAATCCAACGAATAAATGGCTTGTAATAAATCCGCACGCTCCACGCGCCACCACCTAATGGCTCACCCATTGACACGTAAATATCACGGAATAAACCCGCATCAATACCCGCTTCAGTCATTGGCATAGAACGGACTAGATAATTACGCTTTTCAGGATGTAACACAGCAACATCCTCTCCATCTTTCTGCACACGCACGGTTGCGCGCTCTGCCTTATAATTTGGACCATCAACCTGTTCGATTTTTTCAAAAATAAAATGATGCGCCGCAACATCTAATTCTACATTCGGTTCTAAACGAACATCCTGCTCCACACTATAAGCATTTGTTAGCGTAACCCCGACAACAAATACGGCAACCCCAAGATGTGCGATAGTCATGCCGTAAAAACCACGCGGTAAATCACGCAAGCCTTGCCAAACAGTTGGTTTATTTCTTATTTTTTCACGTATATCCTTAACCACTGTGAATAAAATCCAAAATGCAACCGCAAGACCGGGAAAAACGACTAAGCCTGCTTCACCCAAATAAAAAACAGGGACGGCAACACCTAACACAATACTCATCAACAATAAAAACCACAATTGCTTGATTACTCTGCGTGGATTATCACTTTTCCAATGGGTTAATGAACCAAATCCTAACAACAACATTAAGGGTGCGATAAGAAAGAAAAAGACTTTATCAAAATAAGGCGGGCCGACAGAAATTTTTCCTAAATTCAATGCGTCTAAAAAGAGTGGGTATAATGTTCCCAATAAAATACACGCGGCAGCAACTACAAGAAATACATTATTCAACAACAACAATGTTTCTTTAGAAAATAAATCAAAATGTCCACCTTTACCCATTTTTGGCGCACGCCATGCGTAAAGTAATAAAGAAATTCCAATTACCGTACCCAAAAAAGCAAGAATAAAAATCCCTCTTTCAGGGTCAGTCGCAAACGCATGAACCGACGTTAGCACACCTGAACGAACTAAAAACGTTCCTAATAAGCTAAGAGAAAAGGTAATAATAGCAAGCAATACCGTCCAGCTCTTAAAAGCACCGCGTTTTTCAGTAACTGCCAACGAATGAATTAATGCTGTCCCTACCAGCCAAGGCATAAAAGACGCATTCTCCACAGGGTCCCAAAACCACCAACCGCCCCACCCCAATTCGTAATATGCCCACCAACTACCCAACGCAATACCTACCGTTAAAAACATCCACGCAATCAGTGTCCAAGGGCGTGACCACCGCGTCCACGCACTGTCTAGCTGTCCACTCAGCAATGCTGCTATTGCAAAACTAAATGCAACGGAAAAACCAACGTAACCCATATACAACATGGGTGGATGGATAATTAAACCGGGGTCTTGTAATAACGGATTTAAATCGCGCCCATTAGCAGGCGCAACAGCCAAACGGTCAAATGGATTAGACGTAACAATTAGAAACAATAAAAACCCCGCGCTGATAAAACCCATAACACTCAACACCCGCGCAAGGGTTGCGATGGGTAAATGACGGCTAATAATGGCAACAGCTACCGTCCAAAATCCTAAGGTCATCACCCACAATAATAATGACCCCTCATGTCCACCCCACACGCTCACAATGCGATAAATAAGCGGTAATTGTGAATTAGAATTTTGTGCAACATAGCTAACGGAAAAATCATTTGTAATAAAAGCATAAGTTAAACAGCAATAGGCCAATAAAATAAACACCAATTGCCCCACCGCCGCAGGACGCGCCACCGCCATCCAGTTAGGAATATTGCGTGTTGCACCCACCAAAGGGAAAAACAATTGCACCATCGCCAAACACAAAGCGAGAATTAAAGCGAAATGACCAAGTTCTGGAATCATAAATAAACACAAGTAAAAGAAAAAAGAAGGAAAACCGCTTATTGCGGGGCTTTAGCTTTTTCTAACTGCGCGGCTTTAATCGCGCTAGCGGCTTCAGGCGGCATATATTTCTCATCATGCTTTGCCAACACCTCAGAGGCTTTAAACACCCCATCACTGGATAATTTACCAATTGCAACAACGCCTTGTCCTTCACGAAACAAATCAGGCAAAATCCCTGTATATTCAACCATCATGGTTTTTACCGTATCAGTTACTGTAAATTGCACGGTTAAACTATCCTTTGCCCGTTGCAAACTGCCTGTTGTGACCATGCCACCGATACGAATTGTTTTATCTGCGGGTGCTTTGCCTGCCAAAATTTCACTTGGCGTAAAGAAAAACAACATATTCTCACTAAAGGCACTCACCGCTAACCCAACCGTTGCGCCAACCCCAGCAATAATCAAAAATACAATAACAAGACGTTGCTTGTGTTTTTTTGTCATAGTGATAAAACTATTAGCCATTTTCTTTCCTTCTAGCTCGTCGCGCTAACGTTTGCAATAACTCACGCTTATGACTCAAGGGAATCAACAAATTAGCTCCTAAAATTAAAAAAGCCAATCCATAACTTGTCCAGACATAAAAGGCGTAACCGCCCATATTAAAAAAATCATTCATTGATTAATACCCGCTCTCTTATTCTTTAACAACCGATGGATTAGATGCCGTTGTCAACGTAACGGGTGTCAATAAGAGAGATTCCACCCATTTACTGTTTTTTTCACGTTCTAACACCTCATTGCGCGCTCGCATCAACAAAACCAATACAAAAAATAATTTAAATGCAATCGCCATAATCAACAAAGGAATCAACATACTAATATCAATATTGGATTTCATCTTTAAAATACTGATAGTTGAACCTTGATGCAAACTGTTCCACCAATCTACAGAAAACTTAATAATCGGTAAATTAACAGCACCAACAATGGCTAAGATACCACTTGCCCGTGCAGCGTTACGCTTATCCTCAATCGCAGAATTTAACGCAATAATTCCTAAATACAGAAAAAACATGATTAATGTAGAAGTGAGTCGTGCATCCCATGCCCACCACGTTCCCCACATAGGTTTTCCCCATAAAGACCCTGTTGCTAAAGCAAGTAAGGCGAAGGAAGCCCCAATCGGTGCTGCACATGCCGCCATAATATCCGCAAGTTTAATTTTCCAAATAATACCAATTGCGGCAGAAACGGCCATAAACGCATAAATAAACATACCCATCCATGCTGCAGGCACATGTACAAACATAATTCGATAACTATGTCCTTGTTGATAATCGACAGGTGCGACGATTAAGGCTTGATATAAACCAATCAGTAGTAGAACAGCGCAAGTCCAACCCACATAAGGAATCAAACGACCTGCAAAACTGTAGAAATAAGGCGGAGAGGAAAGTTTATGTAAAAATGCCCACATAGCGTATAGGTAATGAGTGAGAAACCAATTTGATTTGAAAGGAGAGTATAGATGATAGTGCTTAAAACGGACTGAAGAACATAACTTAATTAGTTAAGACAGTACAGCATTTAAATAAAATTTAATCAGAATCTTCTTTTTAGGGTAAATTTCTCGCAAACCCATATCCAAGTAAACAATGCAAAATGGGCAATTATTAAATCATTGATTAAAATAATTACCAATCCAGAAAAGACAAACCTACCCCCAGAAGTAGGCTTATTACGTCTTGTTTGATACCATTGATATTTACACACCATAATGAAGAATATTAATAACATAGGATTGATTAACCTAAATATTTTAGGAATGAGCAGGTTTTGTCCTCATTATAGTAATATGGTAGTTGAAAGGTCTAATATCTGGGTAGGGAATAAATCGAGGATTAAAAACGTTGAACAATCTTTTGAGAATGCAAATGCGAAACTAAAATTGTGTTCTATCACACTAATGATTAAATGAATGGTTTTCTTTTAAAGACTTCAAATAGGTTCTATAAAATTAAGAGTATTTAATTTTGGCAAATGAATTTAAGCAGTTAAGTTTTGAATATCGTATCGAATCCAACGTCGTACGTGTGTATAAAGTTATTGATTTGTTTGCGGGTATTGGTGGCATTCGGACAGGTTTTCAACAAGCATTTAAAGAATATGCACAGTTCGTGTTTTCTTCAGAAATCGATAAGTTTTCAGCACAAAGCTATCAAGCAAATTATGGTGAATCACCTGTGGGCGATATTACCCTAATTAATGAAACTGAAATTCCTCAATTTGATGTTTTACTTGCAGGTTTTCCCTGTCAGCCATTTTCTCATGCAGGACTGAAAAAAGGTTTTGAAGATGTACGCGGCACTTTGTTTTTTGACATTGTCCGTATTGTGAAGCATCACCAGCCAAAAGTGGTATTTTTGGAGAATGTGAAAGGCTTTAAAAATCACGATAAAGGCAATACTTTTCGCGTCGTTAAAAATACATTAAATGAGTTAGGTTACATAGTTTATGCTGAAGTTTTAAATGCTAAAGATTTTGGTGTTCCTCAAAATCGCGAGCGGATTTATATTATTGGTTTTCGAGAGCCATTGGATTTTGAATTTCCCACTCCGCCAAAATGCAAAGTCAAATTAGGCGATATTTTGGAAGCTAATGTTGATGAAAAATATACACTTTCAGATAAGTTATGGGATGGGCATCAGCGGCGTAAACTAGAACATTTACAAAAGGGTAACGGTTTTGGGTATTCTTTATTTGATGCGAATTCTGCATATACCAGCACTATTTCTGCGCGCTATTATAAAGATGGTTCGGAAATTTTGATTGCTCAACAAGGTAAAAATCCCCGTAAGTTAACACCCCGTGAGGCTTGTCGCCTACAGGGGTTTCCTGAAGATTTTATGATTGTGGTAAGTGATACGCAAGCGTATCGGCAGTTTGGCAACAGTGTTTGTGTGCCTGTAATTCGCGCTTTGGCGGAGGCTATTTTTAATGTCCTATTACAAAAGGTAAAATGAACATGACGATACAGAAAATCAAAATTCTTGATAAAAAATTTGATATTAGAGCCTGTCATCAAATAAGAAGGGTTAAAGGTTCAAGCCAAAAGAATCAAGGTAGAAGCCAAATAAACCCCACTTAAGAAATTCCTAGCGCGTTTATCATATCGTGTAGCTATGGCGCGGTATTGCTTTAATTTACCGAAGAAATGCTCGATTAAATAACGTGCCTTATAAAGGACTTTATCATAATCAGGTGGATTTAAACGATTTTTCCTGAACGGAATCACAGGTTCTATGCTTTTCTGTTTTAAAACATCTCTAACCCGTTCATCAGCATCATAAGCCTTATCAGCCAATAAAGCGTTTGCCTTTATCTGAGGAATAAGAGCATCAGCCCCTTCAAGGTCGCTTGCCTGTCCCGCAGTCAAAAAAAAAGGGTCGGATTGCCCAGTGCGTCAACAACGGAGTTAATCTTGGTACTTAAACCCCCTGCGCTACGTCCAATGGCTTCATCTGCACCACCACCACTACTATGTTGATGCGCTCTAACTATTGTGCTGTCTATCATGGCATATTCATTATCGGCATCGGCACTTAGTATCTTGAAAACACGTTCCCAGACACCTTTTTTAGACCAACGACTGAAGCGGGTATGGACGACACGGAAATCACCAAAGCGTTCGGGGAGGTCGCGCCAAGGAATGCCACTGCGATAACGGAATAGAACGGCATCAATAAACAAGCGGTTATCTTTAGCCGTCATCCCGACATGTCCTTTACGTCCAGGGAGTAGCGGTTCTAGTTTTGACCATTGTTCATCGGTTAAGGCATAGCGACGACTCATTGTTTTATCCTTGGCGATATCTGGGTATATACCTATAATATAACACTTTTTACTATTTGATGACACGCTCTAGGCTTTATGCAATTAAAGATTTACTATTGAGCGAAGCCAAATTAAAAATAATTACCATTGCTGAACGGCTTGCCAGCTTACCGCCACTTTCTCTTGAATATGATAAATTATCAGTGATGACACCGTATTCAGCGCGGGTTAATGGTGCATTATTAGCGTTGGTGTTTTTTGAAAAATTGATAGCAGGTCAATCTGACTTTATGTCTCAAGAAGTTGAAGATTTTTTAAAATCTTTATCAATATCGGCAATGAGCTTAGTAGCTAAAGGCGTTGAACCTAATCAGATATTTATGCTGATGTTTAATGAAAGCATAAATCAATCGATTATTTCCAACTCAGGCTCAAACTATGAAGATCGTATTTTATCCGTCTTAACTGGAAATATGGGACTTAGAAAAGAAGATATTGAGTGCAATGTGCATGATACAACCGATGCAAGTACTGAATATGATTTTCGGTTTAAATTACGGGATAAGAGAAGCTATGGCATTGGTGCGAAAAGAACTTTGCGTGAACGCTATAAACAATTTATAAAAACAGCCCATGCCAGTGATATTAACGTGATGATTACAATTACTATCGGATTAGATTTAACAGAAGATAAAGCAGTGACCATTCGAGAAAATGGGGTGTATATCTTTGTGGCTGATGAAGTTTACAGTGATCGTGGCTACTTACGAGAGCAGGAGGGTATTTTCCCAACAAGTGAATTAACGGAAACAACATTGTTAGGTTTAACCTAAGAAGAACGAATAATAGATACCACCATGTGAAGTGATGTCATTCATGCCATATTACAAAGCATCATTTTTGGTAAATTCCGTGCATAACGCATCTAAAGATGAACGATTAAACCACGATTAACGCATTCAATAAGGCTAATCGCTCGGGTGTACCAATATCTAGCCATTTTCCGTGATAGTGTTCGCCACTTACTTGTTGATTTTTCATTGCTTCTAATAGTAATGGAACAATAGAAAATTTACCCGCCGTACAATTTTTAAATAATATAGGGTGATAATAAGCAATTCCGCTGAATGTTAAACGGGGTTCTCCTTGTGGGGAAACGGTGGCATTTTCTAAATAAAAATCACCTGATGGATGTTGGATAGGATTATCAACTAATACTAAATGTGCTAATCCTTGCAAATGAAAATGGTGAAATCGTGCAAATGGATAGTCACACCATATATCACCATTAACTACCAAAAAAGGTGCATTCCCTAGTAATGGTAAGGCTTGATAAATTCCGCCCCCTGTTTCTAGTGCTTGGGTTTCGCGGGAGTAGAAAAATGTTGCGCCATAATGTGAACCATCACCCAATGTTTGTTCTATTTTTTCACCTAGCCACGCATGATTAATAATAATCTCTGTAAATCCAGCATTAACCAATCGTTCAATATGATGTTCAATTAATGCTTTACCGCCTGCCTGTAATAAAGGTTTAGGACAGGTATCAGTGAGAGGGCGCATCCGCTCCCCACGCCCTGCCGCAAGTATCATGGCACGTATCATTTTGTTTAATTTAGTAGGTGAGTAAAAAAGTAGTTGTGTTCTAAAATTAATTGGATTATTAGAAGCTTAATCTTTTGTCTTTCCTTTTTAAAGCCGTTATTAAGCCTGATTCAGACAGGTAATAAAGTATCTGCCAAGTTTAAAAAATTTAGTTAATGTTATCAGGATTACATAAAGTTTATGGATGGACACTAAAGGATAAAATGTAAATTTATGAAAAAACTCATTGTATTATAATGTTTCATAAGCTATAAATTTTCTTAATTTATTAGGTATTTTTATAACTAAAAATTAATCCCTAGTCTGAAAAAGCTATGTTATATTAACCATCAATACCTCAACATCAGTATTAATTACTGTTAATACTTCATTATCATCAAATGCTTTGCAGCCTGTGCAAAGTTGATATAGAGGGGGAATTATCGTTTTCTCCCTTTCTTTTTCCGATTTGCTAACCCTTGTTTTATGCCTCACTGGCAGATTTTGTATGCTAATCGTTGCGTTGACAACGACTAAGGTTTTAACCTTATACAAAAATTAGACAACCCGTTTAATAATACTAGTCAAATAGAATAGTTAGTTTGTATAAAACTTATACGACTGTGTGAAACTGATTGTTTGATTCACTTGACATAATAATACCTGAGTGTTACACTGGGTTTAAATCTGTACAAAAGCGTTGAAGATACCATCCTCATGATTTTCGCGCTCTGTCAACAGAATGCCAAGCATATCTCACAACGCTTATGAGGGGAGGTTTACCATGACATCTCAGACATTAACGCTTAATTTGCAACTTGCTGTTCCCGGTCAAAGCATTGAAGGTTATGCGCAGGCTATTAGAGCAATTCCAATGTTAACCAGTGATGAAGAGAAAGCACTGGCTGTTCGCTTGCGGAGTGAAGAAGACCTTGAAGCGGCTCGGGTATTGGTAATGTCGCATTTGCGTTTTGTGATGCACATTGCACATAGCTATCGTGGCTATGGCTTACCGCAAGCGGATTTAATTCAAGAAGGCAATATTGGCTTGATGAAAGCCGTTAAACGCTTTGACCCGACGGTTGGCGTGCGTTTGGTTTCTTTTGCAGTCCATTGGATTCGTGCAGAAATTCATGAGTATATTTTGCGTAACTGGCGAATTGTTAAGGTCGCTACAACCAAGTCACAACGTAAGTTGTTTTTTAACTTAAGAAGTGCAAAAAAGCATTTAGGTTGGTTAACGAATGCTGAAGTAGAGTCGGTTGCAAAAGATTTGGGTGTCAGCACTAAAGATGTGCTGGAAATGGAAACCCGTTTGACAATGCACGATATGGCGTTTGACGCGCCAAATGATGCCGATGAAGAAAATGAAATGCTTGCACCAGCGGCATATTTAGAAGACATTCGTTACGATCCCGCAACCATGATTGAGCAGGCGGAGTGGGATGCGCATGGGAATAAACAGCTTAAACAGGCTTTAGATCAACTGGATTTGCGTAGCCAAGATATTTTACAGAAGCGTTGGTTAGGCGACGAGAAAGCAACATTGCAAGAGTTGGCTGAACAGTACAATGTTTCTGCGGAACGTATTCGGCAAATTGAAAATAATGCAATGAAAAAATTGAAGAAGAATTTACTAACCGCAATATAATTGTAATTAACGGGCTGATTTTTTGCGGTATTTGCTGGATAAATGGGAAATATATTGATTTGTCCCTATTTTGGTCTGAGGGCTTTTGTTTAGACAGTTTTGTTTTGTGTGTTTAAATAAAATGCGGTAGCATGGGTGTGACCAGTACCCAAGCTACCTAACTACATGCAGACTGGGTAGGAGCAATCCATCATGTAGCTATTTCCTATAAGGCAATTAGAGTGCCAAGTTTTTTGTTCATCGTGGTTAGTTATTTTTAGATTGAAAAATTTTTTCTATATCAGGTTATTATAAATAGTCCGTGTATTTTTGTATAAAAAAACCCCTTGCGCTGATATTCAGTTCAAGGGGTTTTGTGTTTGTTCTACAGTATTGTTAGTAAATCTGACGATAATTCGGTTTTATTTGGTTTTATGATGACACTTTATTAAATCTTGCCTGACCAAAACCTCGACAATATTGTCATTTAAACAACGCTTCTCCTGAAAATCCTTCTTTTTCCAGAATTTCCCGCAATCGTTTTAAGGCTTCCAGTTGAATTTGTCTTACTCTTTCGCGGGTGATACCGATTTCTGCACCGACTTGTTCAAGTGTCGCAACTTCATCACCATCTAAACCAAATCGACGTTCAACAACCCGTCTTTGTTTCTCGTTGAGTTGTGATAACCACAATTCAATGTGTTTTAACATGTCCGCATCTTGTAATAATACCGATGGGTCGGGGTTTTGTTCGTCAGGAATAGTGTCAAGCAATGATTTTTCAGAGTCATTTGCCCGTGGCGTGTCAACTGAGGTAATCCGCTCGTTTAAACCTAACATCCGTTTTACATCTTCAATCGGACGGTCTAGCTCTTGAGCAACATCTTCAGGCGTGGGTTCGCGATCAAGTTTTTGTGACAATTGACGTGCGGCACGCAAGTAAATATTTAGCTCTTTTACGACATGAATGGGTAAACGAATGGTGCGTGTTTGGTTCATCAACGCGCGGTCTATCGTTTGTTTAATCCACCATGTTGCGTAGGTTGAAAAGCGAAACCCACGTTCGGGGTCAAATTTTTCTACGGCACGAATCAGACCTAAATTGCCTTCTTCAATCAAATCTAAAAGAGCAAGCCCACGATTCATATAACGCCGCGCAATTTTTACGACTAGGCGTAAATTTGCCACAATCATCATGCGCCGTGCATCCATATCGCCTTTTTGAGCGCGCCGTGCATAATCAACTTCTTGTTGTGGTGTTAAAAGTGCGGAAAAACCAATTTCATTTAAATAAATACGGGTTGCATCACGATCACCATCCACAACATCGTGAACAGGGGCTACAACCCCTGCTTCTATTTCTTCCGTGACGGGTTCGTCAACATCTGCGACATCATCACCTTCAAGGATGTCCGTATCATCTAATACAATAGGGTCGTCATCCATATCTGCCTCATCATTAATTGATGTGTTAGTTTGATCCTATAATGGGGGCAGATATAGCAAAGGATCAACTGCTTTTGTACGGCATCTGATTTCAAAATGTAACGCGGCAATGCCGTTACTATCTGTTCCCATTTCGGCTATCGCTTGTCCTGACGCAACTTGTGTGCCTTCGCGAACGAGTAAACGGCGATTATCAGCATAGACGCTATAATAAGCATTATTGTGTTGTAGAATGATTAGATTACGATAACCATTTGTTCCTGTTCCACTATAAACAACTTTACCCGCAGCGGCAGCACGGACAGATTGTCCTTGTTGACTAGCTATCTTAATTCCCCGCCGTCCTTCAGGTGAAACACTGGCAGAAACACGCCCATTGGTTGGCCATATCCATTGTACAGGAGGGAAACAACTATCTGATGTTGTTGGTTTAACTGTCACTTCAGGTTCTTGTTGATAACCTCTATATACCTGACGTAAAGGTTGTTTTTGCGTTGTATTCGTCGCAGGTGTGGAATAGGTTGGCGTTGGGGCTGTATAGCTGGGGGTAGGGGTGGTGGTGCGACTGGGCGCGGGTGTTACAACAACAGGGGTGGTTTTGCTGGGGGTGGTGGGCTGTTGTGTGGTTGCAATACGAATAACTTGTCCAACTTGTAGGGCTTTAGAAACACTAAAACCGTTTAAACGGGCAATGGCATTTGCTGTTGTATTGTATTGACGAGCAATGGCATACAGCGTATCACCCTTTTTAACGACATAAGTGATTTGTGAAGCAGCCGCACTGAATTCTGTATTATCATCAGCGGTGGGTTTGTCTATATTACGGGGTAAAAACAGGCTGTTACTACAGGCACTGCTGAGAAGAATGCTAGCGAATAAAGCAAGGTGACGAACGGCAAACATGGTGTACAACTTCTTGGCTGGGGTCAGTTAAAAATAGACTTGTTCATGACTGAACAAGTCTATTTACAGTGACTAATTGGGCGGGATAATCATTAAACGTTGTCCTGGATAGACCGTATAAGGACTACCAATGCCATTCCATAATGCAAGTTCTTGTCTGGTCAACCCATAGCGTTCTGCAATACTACCCAGCGTTTCTCCTTGCGCAACCACATGATAACTATATGCTTGTGAGAAGTTACGGCTATTGTTAGTAACACTTTGCGTTTTAAGCGTACTGCTTGTATTGCCTGTATAAGATTGGCTTGTCATATCCCCTGTGTAACTGCTTGCAGCTGGGGGAGAAACAATTAAACGTTGACCTAACATAATGTTATAGGGTGGTGCAATATTATTCCATGCGGCAACATCCAACGGCGTAAACCCGTAACGGGTTGCAATATTGTATAGCGTATCACCTTTAGCAACTGTATGATATTGTTCGGTACTACGGCTATAACTGCGGGTTGCTACGCTTGCTTTTGTCACGGCACCCCCTGTGCCAACGGTTAGCTGTTGCCCGACAGATAACGTGTATGGTTGAGGAATATTATTCCAACTCGCCACTTGTTGCACAGAAGCACCATAGCGTTTAGAAATGCTATAAAGTGTTTCACCTGCTTGTACAACATGGGTATTTTCAGATGTTGCATAATTACGACTACTGCTAACGGGAACAGCGGCTGTTGTACTACCTGTTGTCCCTGCGGGAGATAAATTTAACTGTTGCCCAACAGAAATCGCATAGGGGGCAGGAATATTATTCCACGCAGCTATGTTACGAAAATCCACATTATACAAACGTGCGATACCGTATAAACTTTCTCCACGCTGTACGACATGCACATTACCACTGCTAACACTTGGATAGTTATTATAATCAGGTGTTGTTGGTTGCGGTTGTGGCGTAGGTACTGATTTTACAGGCGCAGTTACCGCGCCACTATCATAACTAGGACTACTACTCCCATTAATAATTAATTGCTGCCCTACAGACAAGTTATAGGGTGGAACAATACCATTACTACTTGCGATTGCACGCCAATCCATATTGTAGCGTCGAGCAATTGCATACAAACTGTCGCCAGCAACAACCGTATAATAAGAGCCATCAGCAGGAGGGGACTCGTTACCATTATCTGGGATAGTTATATCAGTCGGATATTCTCCTGAATACCCGCCATTATCTGTATCTGTTGGGGTTGGTTCGGTGGTTTCAACGGTAGAACAGCCACTGATAAAAGCGGTCATTACTAAACCTAAAACTGTCCATCGCCTTGCAGAGATTAGCGTTCTATACATTGTGAGATAAACTCCAAGCTGTTTTTAAACATACTACAGCTAACAAAAGCGCGTTTTTGAAAACAAGGGGTCAAGCCATTCCATTTCTGTTATCGCCAGAAATGGTAAACAGCCCATTTAAGATAAACGCTATTTAACCCATTGTGAGAAAAAAGTTAAGTTTTATTTTGACATAAAGAACTTATTTAAATCAACTTATAAACCTTTAGTATTTAGTCTGTTGAAAATAAAATGAATTACTCATTAGTAACAACATCATCATGTACTAATTTCTTCATTTCATTCTCAATCCACTCTTCAGCCTGTGTATTAATAACCTTAGCAGTTTTCCCTTCAGTCTTAATTAATGTTCCAATACTCACTTGAATAACACCGGGATATTTTAAAAACCCCTGTCGTCGCCAAAAAACACCCGCATTATGCGCAATTGGTAACACAGAAAAACCACTTTTCTCCGCCAATAATGCGCCACTGACGGTATAACGTCCACGTTCGTTTGGTGCAACCCGCGTGCCTTCAGGAAAAATAATTACAGAAATTCCATTCGCCAACCGCTTACGCCCTTGGTCAATAATCTGTTCTAAAGAACGGCGCACATTTGTCCGTTCAATGGCAATCGGACGCATTGTTGCTAACCCCCAACCAAACAATGGAATCCACAATAATTCCTTTTTTAAAACCCACACCTGCATAAATGGTAATATTTTTGCATAAGCAATTGTTTCCCAAGCAGATTGATGTTTGCTCAATACAATGACAGGCTTATCTTTAGGAATATTTTCTAAGCCTTTCACTTCATAAGTCAAATGACAAGTTTTATCCAACCACCATAAAAAAAAGTGCGCAAAGTGCGTCATAATTTGATAGCGAACAGGGTAACGCACCAAGGCGAGTGGCAACGATAAAGGCATAAATACCATCAATGCCGCCACGATACCCAGATAAAAAGCAATAGAACGTCCATAAAGAACGAAGGTAGAAGGGGTTAAATCATTACGCATGTTTTTCACTCAAGAGGTCATCCACAACACTAGCGAGGTTTTCATATACGGCAACATCGCCAAATCCATTTAGTTCTTGTAAGGTTTTTTCACCCTTGCCCGTTAAAACCAGCAAAGGTTTTGCGCCACAGGTAATGGCCGCTTGTAAATCACGTAAAGAATCACCAACAGCAGGCACGCCCGTTAAGGAAATACCCAACCGTTCTGCCAAATTATGAAATAAGCCCGCACGGGGTTTACGACATTGACAATCGTCTTGCAAGTTATGCGGACAGAAAAAAATTGCCTCAATGTTACCGCCAACCTCGCTCAACTGTTGATACATCTTATTATGAATCGCGTTCAAATCATCTAACGTAAATAAACCACGCGCCACACCCGACTGATTGGTAATCACAACCACGCGATAACCCGCCTGATTTAGTCGCGCAATCGCAGCTAAACTCCCCGGTATTGCGTGCCATTCATCTGGCGATTTAATATACTCATTGGAATCGTGATTAATGACCCCGTCACGGTCTAAAATGACTAATTTCATGGGGTAAGACTACTTTATTAAGTAAAGAGAAAGAGAATTTGCTACTTGCGCAATCAGGGACGCATTAAGCCGCCCCTATCATCTTGTCATATCATCCCTGTAAGCGAGAAATATCCGCGATTTGTAAAAATAATGCTCGTAATGTTTGCAATAAAGCCAAACGGTTACGTCGGACTTTTTCATCATCAATCATCACCATCACCTTATCAAAAAAGCTATCTACAACATCCCGTAAATTGGCGAGTTGTTGCAAACTTGATTGATAATCACCCTGTACTAACAAGGGTTTAATTATCTCGGCAGTGTGCGTTAATTGGTTATATAAAACCCGTTCTGCCTCTTCAGTAAAATGGGTAAAAACAGGGTGGCTGGGTAAAGGTTCTTCCACCTTTTTCAAAATATTATGGATACGCTTATTCGCTGCCGCTAAACTTTCCGCTGCGGGCAATTGTTGAAAGGCTTCTACCGCACGAATACGTCTATCAGCGTCTAAAGGCGATTCTGGCTGACAGCTTAACACCGCTTCAATACTATTATTATTAATCCCTTGTTCCTGATAATAACCACGCAAACGGTCTAACATAAATTCAAACACTTGTTCGCTGGTTGTGTTAGCCGTCAGTTCTGTGGGATAGGCTTTAACCGTTTCTTGTAATAACACGCGAATGTTTAAGGGTAACGCACATTCAATCACAATACGTAAAATACCCAAAGTTGCACGGCGCAAACCAAACGGGTCTTTATCCCCTGTTGGACTTTGTCCTATGCCAAAAATACCTACTAAAGTATCTAATTTATCTGCAATTGCTAGGGCTTGACCGATAGGCGTTTGGGGTAAATTATCCCCCCAAAAACGCGGCATATATTGCTCACGCAAGGCAATTGCTACCGCATCGGCTTCATTATCATGCCGTGCGTAATAATCACCCATAATTCCCTGTAATTCTGGAAATTCATTGACCATGCTGGTCATTAAATCGCATTTACTTAACTGTGCGGCGCGTTGCGCGTGTTTGGGGTCTGCACCCAACTGTTTGGCAATAATCCCCGCGACAATTGCAACCCGTTGCGATTTATCAAATAAACTGCCTAATTTATCCTGAAAAGTGACGGTTTTCAGTCGCTCTTGACGGTCGGCTAATGGGCTTAATTTATCCTGATTCCAGAAAAACATTGCATCGCTTAAACGTGGACGAATAACCCGTTCATTACCCTCTTTAATCACATTAGGATTTTTGCTTTGAATATTGGCTAAGGTAATGAAATAAGGTAATAATTGACCTTGTGCATCAATGACATGAAAGTATTTTTGATTGCCTTTAATCGTCGCAATTAGGGCTTCAGGCGGTACAGCGAGGAATTCTTTTTCAAATTCGCCCGTGATAGGGAAAGGATTTTCAACAATACTGGTCACTTCATCTAATAACGCGGGGTCTATAACCGCTGTTCCGCCTAATCCTTCAGCCGCCTCTTCTACCAGAATTTTTACCCGTTGTTGACGGATAGAAAAGGTCGGAATGACAAAACCATCGGACTCTAATTTTTTCGCGTACTCATCTGCATGATGGATTGTAATCGCATCGGGATGATGGAAACGGTGTCCGCGTGAGGTGTTACCACTTTTTACGCCTAAAATTTCCGTTTCAATAACTTGACTACCTAATAAAATCAATACCCAATGAATAGGACGAACAAAAGCAAAATCTGAGTTTCCCCAACGCATCCGTTTTGCAATCGGGAGTGCATTTAACGCATTGTGAATAATATTATTTAATAGCTCAGTCGTTGCTTGTCCTTTCTGCAAGGTTCGATAAACTAACCACGCACCTTTGTCAGTTTCTAATTTTTCTAAATCGGCAAAACTTACCCCGCAAGAACGGGCAAAACCTTCGGCGGCTTTGCTTGGTTTGCCCTCTTTATCGTATGCAGCAGTCAGTGCAGGTCCGCGCTTTTCTATGGGAATATCAGGCTGTTGTACGGCAACCCCTTTGACTAATACCGCTAGGCGGCGCGGTGTTGCATAAGGATTTGCCATATTATATTGAATATGCTGGGTTTCTAACCCTTCACAAATACCTGATAAAAAGGCTTCTGATAAATTCTTAAGGCTTTTGGGGGGTAACTCTTCCGTCCCGATTTCTATTAATAAATCCTGTGTTGCAGACATTGCACTGATTCCATGAATGACGTGGCTGAATACGGTACATAAAGCTTTGTTGATGCACCCAACGAACTATTCTTATGCAGTTACCTTGTTTTGACACATAGGAAAACCCAGCATTTCCCTACTGTTATAGTAGGCTTGTGCGACAGCACGGGCGAGTGTGCGGACACGTAAAATAAAGCGTTGGCGTTCTGTTACTGAAATTGCTTTACGGGCATCCAATAAATTAAACGTGTGTGAGGCTTTTAACGCCATTTCGTATGCAGGCAAAGGTAAACCTAACTCGATTAATTTCGTGCTTTCGCGTTCGTATAAGTCAAAGTTTTTAAATAAATCGGCAATAGGCGCGTGTTCAAAGTTATAAGCGGACATTTCCACTTCATTTTGATGAAATACATCGCCATACGTAACCCGTCCTAACTTACCATCTGCCCACACCAAGTCATAAACGCTGTTTACGCCCTGCAAATACATGGCAATCCGTTCTAATCCATAGGTAATTTCGCCCGTCACAGGTTTACACTCTAATCCACCCACTTGTTGAAAATAAGTAAATTGTGTGACTTCCATGCCGTTTAACCATACTTCCCACCCCAAGCCCCACGCGCCTAAGGTTGGCGATTCCCAATTATCTTCAACAAAACGAATATCATATTCAAGTGGGTCTATGCCCAACATTTGCAACGAATCTAAATAAAGTTCTTGAATATTTAATGGGGACGGTTTTATAACAACTTGATATTGATAATAGTGTTGTAAGCGATTAGGATTTTCTCCATAACGACCATCCGCAGGACGGCGGGAGGGTTGTACATACGCCGCGCTCCAAGGTTCAGGGCCAATAGAACGTAAAAAGGTTGCGGGGTGAAAAGTTCCCGCGCCGACTTCCATATCATAAGGTTGTTGAATCACACAACCTTGTTTAGCCCAATATTCTTGTAATCTAAGGATTAAATCTTGAAAAGTGCTAGGTGATGACACGACTTTTTCCCTACGGTTTTGCTTGCTGTTTTAGTGGGTGATTTATGCAAAATATTCTCATTATAACGACTAACAAACCGCTTGGGTATGTTGAAATAAACTAGCGAACGGTGACGTATTGTCTAACCCCTTTGCAAAGGGGACGATTGTCGGGTGCATTAGCATTATTGCGTAACGCACCTTGTAAAAAACCGCACCTAATACACCTTGTTGAAACAAGTCTTACAAGCATTCTATAGGTTATAAATACCATCGTTTCAAGCGGTGTTATCAGGTTGCGTAATTTAAAAATGCAGATAATTCAGTTTTATAGCGTAGGTTAAAACGCCCTTCTTTCCCGTACAATGCGCACGCCTTCCCATGCGGGTAATTCTCCTGCTTCACGGGCTAAAACGATTCGTAAATACCAATATAAACGCAAGACAATTTCACGCCCAAATAATTGTTCAGGTTTATTCTTTTTAAAAAAACGTTGCCATCCTTTAGGGGCTAGTTTGTTCTCTAATAAATCGTATCCACGCCATGTATATTCGGCTAAGTGTAAACAATATTGTCGCCATGCTTGACGCACCGCAAGCGGGTTTTTGGCAGCTACACAGTGTAATAAATCCGCAATTAATACCCCTACCCGCTGTTGTTCTGGGTCAGTTACAGCTTGCATGGCGAGTAATAATTGTTTGGCTTGTCCAAGTAAATTAGCAGGAAGCGGGTTATAAAACTCGTGTTCTAGTTGTGTATGTTTGTCATGAATTTCTTTAGAATCTAAGCGTTGGCTGCGTGCTTGAATGAGTATTTCAGGCGAGTTGGAATGACGAACTTTATCAAAAATAAATTCTAATACACTGGCTAGTTTGGGTAATCTTGCAAGTTCTAACGCACTGCTGGGTAATTCTGCATATTCTAATGCTAAGGCTAGCGCGCTTAAAACAGGGTGTTCCGCAGGTTCAGACAGACTGTAGTGACGCGGCTCTCTGGAGGTTGTGCTTGCCTTAGAACGGGCGCGGGATAGGTCTATATCGTGTGATAAAGCAAAGCATTCTTCACGAATACGTCCGAATGTTAAATCTATCGGTAACGCTGAGAGGCGTTGTAATCGTTGTAGGAGTGCTTGTTCATTAGTTTCGCTATCCCACTGTAATCTATATTCGCTGTTGTATTTGCACCATGTTGCAAGTCCTGTGTTTAATGCAGGATGACTGCGTGCTTCTGTTGGGGTTGGTAGGCGATAGGCAACACCGCCCCCGCGTTTATTGGTCAGCCAGAGACAAAAGGCTTCCGCATCCTTGCCTTGCATCCCCGTTATGGATTGTTGTGCTTGTCCGCGAATAAAACTGAGCTGTTGCCAATGGTCGGGCTGGTGGAATTTTCCTTGTGAGCGGGTATCGTCTAAAAACAATTGATATTCTGCATAACTGATAAACTGTAAATCAATTTCTATATCATCATCAATTCGTTGTAATGTGTTGAGTCGTTGGCTCATGCGCACTTCTGCCGCCAGCTCCCGTTGCTCTATCGTATCCGCTTCTAAATTACTTAAGACTTTTTCAACCACTGCATTACGTAATTCTTCTTCTAATTCTCGGGCTTCTTCTAAACAGTGTGCGGCTAAGGTCATTGCAGCCAGCGAACTATTTTCTAAACAAGCTTTTACAACAGGTGTTGCATCCCCCTGTGCGGCATATAAACGCAAGGTTTCTTGCCACCAACTGCGATATACCAAGCCTTCCCATTTAATACTGTCTTTGCGTTCTAATAAATAAGCAGATGCTAAATATTCCTGAAACGTTAAATGCGCAAAATGCCAAGAATTCAACTCTTTTTCTAAGACTAGTCCACTACTTTCTTGAATATCCCGTAAAAAATTCCCCATTGCTTCATCGGTGAGTCCTACTCGTTTTAAGGGCTTATTAATAACCTCTAACGCATCTTGGGAACTAATATCACGAATATTTTTATTCATCATATAGGCGGCCAGCGGTTGTAAGGCAACTCTTTTTTGTGCAGCGGTTAAATTATCATGAATACCAATAGATTGTCGCCAATGTCCCAGAAAAACATCACAAATTTCTGCATATAGCTCTACTCGCCGTCCGGGTAGTTGTCCACGATAACGATGTACCATAGCAATCATCGTCAACAATAAAGGATTAACGGTTAACGCACTCAGGGCAGGAATTTTGTGCAAACGGGTTAATAAATCCTCAGCTTCTTGGCGGGCTTTTTGTTTTACCCCCATGTCTTCTTTACCAAAGCTGATAACTTCATTTGCCAAATACCACGCATGAACAAAGGCGCGTACTTGTTCCATATTAAAGGGTTGCACTTCTAAAATATTTGCCTGTTGCAATGGCGCGCTTCTATACCCGTGTGGGCGAGCCGTGATAATAAAATGACAGCGTGGATAACTATCAATCTGTGCGTCCACCCACTGAGCAATTTTTATCCGTTGTGTCACATCGCCAACCTCGTCTAAGCCGTCAAACAATACAAGACATAGCCCCATTTGAAGTTGACGTGCAAACCAATCTTCAGGTGGTTTTAACTCGGGATACTTTTTAGGATGGCTAAAATGTTTGTAGGCTAACTCGGCTAACGTTGGTGAGGTGTCCACAGAAAACGGTTTTGCAGGGTCAATCGCTTCTTGCAAAATATCTTCAACATGATTACGAAACGCGAGGAAAAGCGGAATTTTTCGTGATAACCGATAACGGTGTTGACGATGATGCGCCAATACCAATGCAATATGTTGTAATAAAGTAGTTTTTCCACAACCGGGTGAGCCTAACACCGCTAACACCAAACGGTTGCGCTGTTTATCACCGTGTTGGAGAAAATCCCAAATAGACCGATTGCCTGCTAACGCTTTGTCAGACAATGGATTAACGTTTGCCTGATTAGGATTAGAAGAAGGTGCAATCCGTAACTCGACAAATACTTTGTCCAACTCAAGCGTAAATGTTCCCATCACCCGTAAGCCACGTACATTAAACACCCGATGTTTATACAAAATATCGCGACAATAACGCATCTCAAAACTAAAATGGGCAAATAATTTCGTTGATAAACCAAACAAGCTATCAAAGGCTTTATCAAATAAACCTGAAAAACGTTCTTCTAACTTCTTACGAATTAGAACCATAAGGACTAGAAATAAGGTTAATAATGCGTAAAAAGGTTTGTCGACAAACCATTCTAATGTTTTCTGTATGGTTTCTACTAAACCGCTGGCTTTTTCCTCCCAACCATCCGTTGTTGCGGTTGCAAACACCGTGTTGATATAGAAATTACAACCTAATAACAAGATAAATAAAGTTTTCTTTAAGAGAGTAACCATAATTGTTTATAGGATTAGTGAGTTTGCAGGGGTATGTCAGGAAGTATAAGGCGGGGAAGAAGCGAAGGGAATTATTCTATCTACATCAGAACTCACCAACATGCAGAATCTTCAGATAGAAAAATGTTATTTTTCCTGTTTTTAAAGGTTAAAAATTCAGCTAATTCTGAAAATTCTGATTCAGACCGTTTTTAAGTAGTCAACAGTGTTACATAACTGTCATTAAACACCTCTTTAATTCCCCTGCAATAACACACATAATTGAGCTGTTTTTCACCCACACTGATAAAATAAAATGCTTGAATTTGAATGGATTTGGCTATTTTTGGTGTTACCACTGCCCTTAATCATCCGTTATGGATTAAAACCTGCGGCTCCTGTGCGCACTGCCGCTATTCGCGTGCCATTTTTAGAGGACTTTAGCAGCTTAACACGCAATGCCCCAATAACGACTAAATATCAACGATGGCAATTAGTTGTTGCTGCGTTAGCGTGGTTATGCCTCGTTATCGCGGCGGCTCGTCCACAATGGTTAGATGAACCGATAGCCTTGCCTGTTAGTGGGCGGGATTTAATGTTAGCGGTTGATTTATCAGGGAGTATGGAAATAGGTGATTTTCAACTGCAAAATCGGATGGTTGACCGTTTAACAGCAACTAAAGCTGTTGCAGGTGATTTTATTGAACGACGAGTTGGCGACCGTGTTGGTTTAATTTTATTTGGTGAACAGGCCTATCTACAAACGCCACTCACGTTTGACCGCACCACTGTACGTGCATTGTTGTTAGAATCGGCGATTGGATTAGCCGGGCAAAAAACGGCCATTGGTGATGCAATTGGTTTAGCCGTAAAACGCTTGCGTGACCAACCTGTACAAAGTCGGATTGTGATTTTACTCACGGATGGTGCAAATACAGCGGGCGCGGTTGAACCATTAAAAGCGGCAGAATTAGCCGCGCAAGCGGGGTTAAAGATTTATACCATTGGAATTGGTGCGGACGAGGTGCTTGTGCAAGATTTATTCGGCACACGACGTGTAAACCCTTCGGTCGATTTGGATGAAAAAACGTTAACTGCGATTGCTGAGAAAACCAACGGGCGGTATTTCCGCGCTAGAGATACACAGGCGTTAGAAGAAATTTATGCTGAGTTGGATAAGTTAGAACCGATAGAAAAAGAAAATCAATATTTTCGTCCTTCAACCGCTTTATTTTACTATCCTTTAGCACTTGCCTTGTTATTAGCAATGTTCTTGTGGATAGTTCGCATTAAATATCGTTAAACTTTTAGTCCCTTCTGATTATCTACGGTTTATACCCTCTCCATTTACGGAGAGGGTTAGAACATCATCAATCTCAATTCTGAGGCTAATCGTTAGCCCTACATTATTTTTTAATTTTCTTCATTTTTTTGTTTTTATTCGCTATGCCTAAAGAACCACTTTGTTGCGCGATAAAATAAGTTTTTGCGGACAATTCTAATGAACATGTCCATTTATAGGCTAGATTGAGGGTTTTAGCGTGTGCATAAACACCATGTCCTTTAACAACCATAATCGGACATTCGGTTAATATCTCTGCAACCATGCGAGGCGAGTCGCTAACATAGCGTTCAAAAGGGATGGTGATAACGGGAACTTTGGGGAAATAAAAAAAACCTTCAAAATCAACTGGTATAAAATCATCACCTGAGAGGGTTATCCCAACCGTATGTGCACCATGACTATGTAATACGGCTGTTGTACTGCTGTTTCTCCGATAAACTTCCAGATGTAAGGGCGCGTCTAAAGATGCACCTGTTGGTGGTGCTTCATTAATATTACATTTAATTAAATCTGAGGTTTGTAATGTATCTGCACATGCTCCCGTAGGCGTTACCCAAACGGTTTCACCATCACGCACAGAAGCATTGCCACTGTGTGAGTCATTGATACCATATTGGCGTAACCAGCGATAATATTGTACTAATTGTTCAGGTAAGTTCATGTCAATGGGGTCTCATTAGGCCAGATTCTACTTGTTCACGGATGGGTTTTCCTGCTAATTTTTCAATTAATATCAATGCAAAATCCATTGCGGTTCCAGGCCCACGCGAGGTAATAACTTTGCCATCAATAACAACAGGAGAGTCTAGGAGTTGAATTGTTGGAAAATGACTTATTTTTAAACTATTTGGATAACAGGTTGCTTGTTTATTATCTAATAATGCGGCCGTTGCTAAGACTATCGGCGCAGCGCAGATGGCGGCAACGTATTTTCCTTGATAAAAGAGGGTTTTGAGGAGTTGATGAATACGAGGGTCACGGTTAAGATTTTCTGCACCTGCCGCACCACCGGGCAAGACTATCATATCAAAGGTTTCTGGTAATACTTGGTCTATGGTGGTATCGGGGATGAGTACAACACCACGACTGGCTTTAACAGGTTTTTCATCTAATCCTGCTGTAATGACAGTGATATTTGCCCGTCGTAGTAAATCAATAATGGTAACTGCTTCTAATTCTTCACACCCTTGGGCAAGGGGTACAAGCACTGTGGACATGACATCCTCCTTACTAAAACAGAAGGTCATTTTAGCCTGTTTTTGTCGCTTGAGAAAACAAAAAGGGCGGTATTATCCGCCCTTTGTTATATTAGCTGGATTTTAAATAGCCGCTTGTGCAGGTAGATAGAGGGTAAAGGTAACACTTCTGCCTAAATCGCTTTTCACATCTACATAGCCACCCATTAAATGCCATAAATGCGCGCTAATAACGAGACCCATCCGAATACCTAAATCTGTTTCTGATGCTGAGGTTTCTGCTTTAGATAGGCGTAAGCGGAGATGTTGACATTGTTCTTCTGTTAACCCACCGCCCATATAACCACTGATATTAAAACAAATCCATTCTTTACCATCTTTGTATTCACGTGTTACATCGACAGTGACCGTTTGATTTTCTGTGGCTTCGGAAACATTATTCAGCAGGTTGAATAATACCTGATGGATACGTGTAACATCGGTTTGCATAGTGCCGACGCTATTTGGACAGTTAATAATCAACGCATTGTTATTTTTCTTTACGAGGGGGGTGGCAATGTCCACAATATCCGTAAGGAGATGTTTAACTTCGGTAATTGCCCAGTTTAGCTCAATCTCACCCGCTTTAATTTTAGATAAATCTAAAATGCCTTCGCTCAAAGAGAGTAAGTAACGCGCAGAAATATATATTTTATCAATATCTTGAATAATAGACTTGTCGTCTAGTTCTTCAGCCTCTTCGCGTAATAACTCGCTATAACCTGTAATAGCATTTAGTGGCGTACGCAGTTGATGACTCATATTGGCTAAGAAACGGGACTGCGCTTGGTTTGCTTCTTCCGCTGCTTCAGCAAGATGATAGGCGTGACGCATGGCGGCATAGAAATAACCCGCCATTAGGAGGGTAACAAGGAAACCCAACGCTAAAACAGTTAATGCCTGCCAACCACTACCCGTTGTAAGGTGATAGCCCACAGATGGGGTGCATTCTACGGACAAATCACGTCCTGCAAAATTAAACTCTTTTACAACTTCTAAAGCGGGTTCATTTTTCTTGGTTAATTGGCTCGCATCCACACTTTCTAATAATTCAGAATCGAGCTGTCCTAAGTAAAGATATAAAAATTGACGGTCTGGCGGTAAGGATTTGTCATAAACACGAATTTCAATAGGACGTTCATCTAAATAAGTCATTGCAACGTCTAAAATACTGCCAATTTCAAAGACACCAATGACAAAACCTTTTAATGCCGCTCTGCGTTCTTCCATACTGTCTAAAGGGGCATCAATTTGATATATAGGTAGAAAAACTGTTAAACCGATTAGATTAGTATTTTCTGCAATGGTCGCATGAGAAATCGCTCGTGATTTTGTATCATCACGCGCTGCATTAAGCACTTCATTAAAGGCTTGTACTGAGGATAAATCTACCCCTTGCGCAATGCTATTTCCCTCTGTAGGGTCAATATATTGCAGGGGAAAATACAAGGGCCTTTGTGCAGCAGGCACTTTTTGCCCATCTGCATTAAAATCACTAATTCGGAAATCAGGAATAGATTGTTTAACGGTTGTTTCAAATGCGTTACGCTCGGCATCATTAACTAAGGGTGCCCATTGTATCGCTTTAATATATTCATAACGTTGTAAAAAAGGTTGGCTATAAGCGTGAAAGGTTTGTGCATCAACACTGTTATTTCTGGATTTAAAAAAGGCTTCAAACGTTTGTAGCAAATCTAAGTTAAAAACGAGAGAACGTTGAATTGCAAAGGTTCTATCTTCTGCTGCTTTTTTAAAGTCGGCTTTAACCCGTTGATGATCCCAAGCAAGTGTTAAATAATACAACACTATCGATAAAGCGATACCGATTGTAACAGTTAAAATAATGGGCAAATAGCGTTGCCACAGCGGTCTTTTATCAAGATGACTGGGATGTCGGTGTTGGTGCGGACTTTCCTCCCCCCCAGTATAGGATTCCACTTCGTTTGCTGGTTTCCCCATGTTATCGCTCTCCATCAAGTTTATGAAAATACAGTACCAGTGCAAAAAATAGACCACTGGTAGGGATTATGTTTGTTTCATGGCATATCTTAACGCTTTTGTTGGATATTAACACAACAACTATTCAGCTTGTTGATACAGTCAGAACAGCAAAATAAAAAAAGCTAAAAAAACCTTGTTATATCAGGAAGAAATTTTTTCCTGTTTCCAGAAAAATACATACATTTCCACACAGTTTAGGACAAACTTATTCACACATACTCGCTGCTTTTTTGGTTATGTTAGAAAAATAAGGATGAGTCATTTTTCTGATAAAAGACCATTTGAATCAAAATTTTTAGAATTACCATAATTCCAATGATTATCAATAAAATAACTTTTATACTTATTCAATATTGAAAACTCTGACTCGGCAGATTATTACATTTATCCTCTAATGTGTTTTAGTACAACTATTTTTTTTAAATGATACAAACCCCGCAAATATCCGATTTAACATTTTTATACGCAACGAAAACTATCATTTAAACAACCCAATACATGTTATAGGGTATTAATATATATTAAGATTATTTTAGTAAATATTCTAAACAGCTACATAACCTTTTATTAACTAAAGAAAACTAGATACAAAATTCTAGGCATGTTTTATTACGCGAAAAGTAATAACATTAAGGCTCATTTTCATATTCATCGTATGTGGTTAAGGAGAGATAAAAAATGTCTATTTTTGGTAAATCGGGATTGGTAGCAGTATCTCTACTAACATGTTTCACTCTTCCTGCTAATGCGGCAACAGGAAACATTTTTGTAAGTTTAGAAAGTGACAGTGCTGTTATTGTGCTAGATGGAAAAACTTATGAAAAACGCCAACTAATTAAAACCAACGAACAACCTCGTCACTTACAATTCAGTCCTGCGCACGACTTGATTTATGTTGCTTGCGGAGATGGTAATCGGATTGATGTGATTGACATTGCCAAACTGGCGGTTGTTGATAGCCTAGATGTGGGGGAAGAACCTGAAATATTTGACCTTAGCCCAGAAGGTAAGTACTTATATGTATCTAATGAAGATGATGGTGCGTTAAGTGTTTATGACATGGTTGCTAAAAAAACGATTGCCCAAGTAGAAGTGGGTGAAGAACCTGAAGGTGTGTTAGTTAGCCATGATGGCAATACAGTTTATGTAACTTCTGAAGTTGCTAATATGGTACATGTTATTGACGTAACAGATAAAACCAAGCCCGTTGTTAAGGCTAACATCATTGTTAATACACGCCCGCGCCGTTTTGCACTCACGGCTGATGGAAAGAGTTTATATGTCTCTAGCGAAATTGGTGGTACTGTCAGCATTATCGATACTGCAAAAAATGCAGTAACAGGCGAAATTAAATTTGCACCTAAAGGCTTTCGTCCTGAAGAAGTGACCCCTGTCGGCTTGGTTTTAAGCAAGGATGGTAAAAGCTTATATGTCACTTTAGGACGGGCGCATCACGTTGCTGTTGTAGATACAACCAGTAATGAAGTAAAAAACTACGTGTTGGTTGGTAATCGCCCATGGGGAGCAACACTGAACAAAGATGGCAGTTTATTATTTGTTACTAACGGCATGAGTGATGATGTTTCTATTATTGACACCGCAACGCTTAAAGTAGAAAAGTCTGTCCCTGTTGGACGTGTACCACATAGCATATTGATTGACGAATAAACCACCGCAATAAAAACGCGACTTGTGAGTAATCTATTCTAAAGTCGCGTTCTTCTCAGCAAATGATGCCAAACTCACGCGAATAATCAATAAAGTAACCGCTTTTCTCTCTCATTTAACGCACTCATCACTTTATCATGCTTAATGCTTTTGCCATTCTTCTCGGTTTACAACTTATTGGGGAAATCACCGTTCGCGCCCTACATCTCCCCATTCCCGGCCCTGTATTAGGAATGCTTCTCCTCTTTTTCTTGTTCATTTGGCACGGTCATGTTCCCCATTTTCTCCAACAAACTGCACAAGGATTACTCCAACATCTTTCTCTTTTTTTCGTCCCTGCTGGTGTTGGCATTATGGTGCATATCGGCTTGCTACAACAGGAATGGCTTTCAATAACCATTACCCTGCTGGGAAGTACGTGGATAACGTTACTCGTTACAGCATGGACATTGAAAACCCTATTAAAAATTTGGGAAGGGAAAACCTAATGAATGATTTAAATACGATTTGGGTATATCTTGCCCAAACGCCACTACTTTGGTTAAGCCTAACTCTTAGCATTTACTGGCTCACACAACGCATTTACCATCATTACGGACAAATTCCCCTGCTTAACCCTGTGTTATTTAGCATGTTGTGTCTTGTTATACTGTTACAACTTACACATACACCTTATCAAACCTATTTTAATGGTGCGCAATTTGTTCATTTCCTGCTAGGGCCTACAACAGTTGCCTTAGCTATTCCACTTTACCAATATTATGACCGTTTAAAACAACACTGGTTTCCCTTGTTATTAACATTAGTCATTGGTTCTACAACCGCTATTCTCTCTGTGTGGGCATTAGGATTCTTAACAGGCTTATCACAAACCAGTCTATTATCCATGTTGCCAAAATCTATCACTACTCCCATTGCAATGGGCATTGCACAAGAAATTGGGGGAGAACCTTCATTAACTGCAGTTTTGGTTATTTTAACGGGCATTGTGGGTGCTGTAACCGCACCTGCCTTACTGCATATTGTCCGCATAGAAGATAACAGCGTACGTGGTTTTGCAATTGGCTTGGCTTCACATGGGATAGGCACAGCACGGGCGTTGCAAATTCATACAGAAATGGGCGCATTTGCAGGCTTAGCGATGGGATTAAATGGAATCAGCACGGCGATTCTTGTGCCGTTATTCGTGTCGGTATTGTTATAACTTTAGGGTACTTAAGCGTTGCGTTTGAACAGTACAGAATATTTTTTCAGTAAAAAAGACGCGAAAAATCGCGTCTTTCTTAATTCTACCTGTCTAAAATCGTTACACGTCTAACAATTTTAATGATTCATAAGCATCGGCGAGCCACACTTTTACACGGCGTTGCTCTACTAATCCTAGCCCATTGGTTTCTTTCAAATGAATCGCATTCCAAAAACTGGCGTTTGCCTTATCAATCTTCTGCATGGTGCTACTTTGTAATGCCCGTAATTCAATCAACTTCGCACCCAACATTAATGCACGTTGTCTGATAGGTGAGGTATTAAAAATATCAAAGGGTTGTCCGCGTCCGTGATTTAAAACCACTACATAACTAACCCCATCACCAAATTTACTTAATAACTCATCCAACAATACAACGGAATCCTTACTTCCATCCATCACATGCCAAAACGTCAGCTTGATTTCTTGTTCAGCGCATAAATCAAGTAATTCACTTTCTTCTATCCAACGTGATAAAGGCTGAATCGTTTGTGCGGCTAAATCCACTAAAATACGATTGTCTTCCGTTGTCAACATCTCTTCAATTAACTGGTCTAACTGCGCATATTCGTCAACGGTCATCGGAGAAGCAAAGTCTGCGTAAAAACGGGTAAACGTTCCATGTGAGCGGTCGCTATCATGCCCGATAAAAGGTAAGTCATTATCAATACAATACTGCGCTAAAATCCGTGCTACGACGGATTTACCAACCCCGCCTTTTTCCCCACCAATAAAATGGATATTCTTCATAGTGTCCTCTTATGTAAGTTGTGATAAAGCGAGATAGTGATAAATAGCGATGTCACCGCAATTATTTGCCTATATAAACTAACAGACATCCTCTTAATAGATACTATCTTTATTTTTACAATAGAAACGTGACGGAATAAGCTAAACGTTCTATTGCCTCATACTGATTGCAAAACAATTCGGCATATTCATCACTAATAATGCCTCAAGGCAAACAACCATTATATTCATCATTATTTGCCCTGCGTGTGACAAAATGTTTAACGTAAAATGGATACTTAGGATAATACTTTATATTACATAATATTAACCACTTTTTTACAATTGAAGAATTAAAGGGTTAAGTAAAATCAACTAACGACTGTAGTTTTCAGATTTAACGGATATAAACGCATTAATTATCAAGGCTTTTTAAGCCTGAATATCCTGATTCAGATAATAAACAAGGAAATAACATGTACGATAAAAATAGCAAAATTGGTTTTATAGGTTTAGGTACAATGGGTTATCCAATGGCGGGACATCTCGCACAACAGGGCTATCAAGTCAGCGTTTACAATCGCACCCCAGCAAAAGCGACACAATGGCAAGCACAATATTCAGGAACAAGCGCGAAAACACCCGCCGAGCTTGCACAGGGAATGGATATTGTATTTTCTTGTGTGGGGAATGATAACGACTTACGAGCGGTGACGATTGGCGAACAAGGCGCGTTTCATACCCTAGCTCCTCATGCGGTTTTTATTGACCATTCAACCACCTCAGCGGATATTGCGCGCGAATTATTCAGCATTGCTCAAGCAAAAGGGTTTCATTTTTTGGACGCGCCTGTATCGGGTGGACAATCAGGGGCAGAAAAAGGGATTTTAACGGTGATGGTGGGAGGAGAAGCCGAGATTTTTGCGCAAGTACAGCCTGTGATTTCTGCGTATGCAAAAGCCGTTACGCTAATGGGAAATGCAGGCATGGGACAACTTACTAAAATGGTTAATCAAATCTGCATCGCGGGGTTATTGCAAGGCTTATCAGAAGCCGTTCATTTTGGCGAGCAGGCGGGGCTGGATATGAAATTGGTATTAGACGTGATTTCTAAAGGCGCGGCGCAATCTTGGCAAATGGAAAATAGGGGCAAAACAATGGTTGATAAAGCATTTAATTTCGGCTTTGCGGTGGATTGGATGCGCAAAGATTTAGGCTTATGTTTAACAGAAGCCCGACAAAATGGTGCAACATTACCCATTACGGCATTGGTCGACCAATTTTATGCCGATGTGCAAGATAAAGGCGGAAATCGGTGGGATACATCCAGTTTAATTACCCGATTGACTCGGAAAATCTAGCCACTTATCTAAAACCTGACAAGATTTAAAAACCTGTCAGGTTTTGGCGTTTTTATCCCTACGTTAGGGCTTTACAGGTGCGAAACTCGCGTGCTGACGTGCTGCATCAATAAAGCCTTTAAATAAAGGATGTCCATAGCGCGGGGTTGAAGTAAATTCAGGGTGGAATTGACACCCCACAAACCAAGGATGATTTGGGTTTTCAATTACTTCAACCAAACGCTGGTCTGCCGACATCCCAACAAATGATAAACCTGCTTTTTCCAGTAAATCTTTATAATGATTATTAAATTCATAACGATGACGATGACGCTCACGAATAACGGCTTTACCATATAAGCGGCGAAGCAAACTATGCTCGGCTAAATGGCAATCTTGCCCGCCTAAGCGCATCGTACCGCCTTTATCACTATTTTCCGTCCGCCGTTCCATTTCGCCTGCATCGTTTAACCATTCGGTGATTAAAGCAATCACAGGATGGGGCGTATGTTGGTCAAACTCGCTACTGTTCGCATTACTCAAACCTGCAACATGACGAGCGAATTCAATCACGGCTACCTGCATTCCTAAACAAATGCCCAAGTAAGGAATCCCATGTTCACGCGCAAATTGCGCCGTTCTGATTTTGCCTTCAATCCCGCGCAAACCAAAACCACCCGGTACTAAAATCGCGCTCATACCACGCAAACATTCCGTGCCTTGCGCTTCAATTTCTTCCGAATCAATATACGTAATATTAACTTGTGTATGTGTATGAATCCCAGCATGTTTTAATGATTCAGATAAAGATTTATACGCATCGGTTAAATTCACATATTTCCCAACCATCGCTACATTCACGCAGGCAACGGGAGAATCTAACGCAGTAACAACCTTAGTCCATTCCGTTAAATCTGCGGGAGGCGTGTTAAGGCGGAATTTATCACAAACAATTCTATCTAACCCTTGCTGTTGCAACTGTTCAGGAATTCTATAAATAGAATCCGCATCGACTAAAGAAATAACGGCCCATTCATCAACATTGGTGAATAAAGCAATTTTTCGTCGTTCATTTTCGGGCAGTGGTTGCGTAGAACGACACAGCAATACATCAGGTTGAATACCGATAGAACGTAATTCTTTAACAGAATGTTGTGTGGGTTTGGTCTTTAACTCGCCCGCTGTTGCGATATAAGGGACTAATGTTAAATGAATAAATAACGCACGTTCACGTCCTAATTCTGCCGCCATTTGGCGCAAGGCTTCTAAAAACGGTAAAGATTCTATATCGCCAACAGTACCGCCAATTTCTACCATTGCGACATCCGCATCGCCCGCGCCTGCGATAATCGAACGTTTGATTTCGTCAGTAATATGGGGAATGACTTGTACTGTCGCGCCTAAATAATCGCCATGTCGTTCTTTATTAATTACATTGGCATAAATGCGCCCTGTGGTGTAATTATTGGCTTGTGACATGGTAGTACGGACAAAGCGTTCATAATGTCCTAAATCTAAATCAGTTTCCGCGCCATCATCGGTAACATAAACCTCGCCATGTTGAAATGGACTCATTGTTCCGGGGTCAACATTAATATAAGGGTCTAGTTTTAATAAAGTTACTTTGATTTTACGGGATTCTAAAATAGCGGCAAGTGATGCGGCGGCAATGCCTTTGCCTAAAGAGGATACGACACCGCCTGTAATAAAGATGAATCGAGTCATGGGGATTTTATTTAGCGAAGCTAATGAGTAGAAGGACAAAAGCAATTAAAAATAGCAAATTTATGGGGGCTTCTCAATGTGAAAAAAACTTAAAAGATAGTATATTAAAATCGTTATGATATTTAGCACTCATTCTAAACACGGGGGATATGATGGACGAGGTTGCCGCATTATTACAGGAAAAATTGGTTTTTTTAGAAAAAGCGTTTGTGTTAGAAACCAGTGCCGCACAAAAATTCGCATTAGGGAAACAAATAGAGGAAATAAAACAAGCCTTAGCGTCGCGTGGAAGTGCAGATAGTGGCGGCAACGAGCCAACAACGCATTTTGGCAATGTCTCGATACAATCCGTCGCTGGCAATGTGAATATTCAACAAGCAGGTCGTGATATTGTTATTAATCGCAAATAGGCACAGTGATGAACGATAAAACCGTTGGTAACATCCATATTGAAGGGGTTTCAGATAGTAATATTACGATTCAGCAGGCGGGACGGAACATTATTATCAATGGCGTTGCTGTTGATACGCACAACGCTTTATTAGAAAATTTTATTATTGCTGACCAAGTGTTACAGCGTATTGCGCGAGATTGTGCCACACAAAAACTTAACGAGACACAACGACTGTTGTTAGTTCAACGTGAAGTTGAGGCGTATTTAACTCATACGCAACAAATTGAAGAATTATTTGCTAATCTCCCCGAGTCAATAAAAGCACAACCTATTATTCAACAATTGCATACAGCTTTAACACAAGCCGCGAATGATGGGAATTATCAACAATTCCCCGACATCATGGAGCGGGCAATTGAATTATTGACAAGTTCATCACTGCGCGAATTACACCCAGATTTTTGGTATATTCTTTATCGATTACATGCCGCTCGCGCAGAACTATTTGACTATCAAGGGTATTATGAAAAATCTGCATGGGAATGGCACAAAGCCTCTGAAGTCTTACCCGTTCCCCCGTATAAAAATGATTTAACCCGTTCGGAAACTCGCTTATTTAGAGCGTTATATAGCACTTGTTTATACGGTGCGGGCGAGGCTTTACGTCAAGCGGGTCATTATTCTCAAGCACAAGAATATCTAGCACCTGCTTTGCAGTGGCGAGAGAAATTATATGCAGATAATCCGAATCATTTAGAAATTGCCCAGAGTTTGAACGGTCTTGCTTTGCTGTATCAAGACCAAGGCGACTACGCACAGGCTTTACCTTTGTCACAACGGACATTAGCCATTGATGAAAAAGTCTTAGGGACTGAACATCCTCATACGGCTCAGAGCCTTAATAATCTTGCTGGACTGTATCAAGCCCAAGGCGACTACGCACAGGCTTTACCTTTGTTGCAACGGGCATTAGCCATTGATGAAAAAGTCTTAGGGACTGAACATCCTCATACGGCTCAGAGCCTTAATAATCTTGCTGGACTGTATCAAGCCCAAGGCGACTACGCACAGGCTTTACCTTTGTTGCAACGGGCATTAGCCATTCGTGAAAAAGTCTTAGGGACTGAACATCCTCATACGGCTAGTAGCCTTAATAATCTTGCCATGCTGTATCAAGACCAAGGCGACTACGCACAGGCTTTGCCTTTGTTGCAACAGGCATTAGCCATTGATGAAAAAGTCTTAGGGGCTGAACATCCTCATACGGCTCATAGCCTTAATAATCTTGCTACGCTGTATGAAGCCCAAGGCGACTACGCACAGGCTTTACCTTTGTTGCAACAGGCTATTGAAATTATTAAGAAAAAACTAGGGGAAGAACATCCAGACTATAAAACGGCTTATCACAATTACCAAATAATTCTCAATAAAATGCAACAGCCTAAAGCTGAACCCATCACTGGGGCAGAACATTCAGACTATGAAATAGGTTATCAAAATTACCAAAAACTCCTCAATGAAATGCAACAGCCTAAAACAGCACCAAAGCCTAAAGCTGAACCCATTATTGAAGAACCTGAAAAACCGCAAACCATCATCGATAAACTAAAAAAATGGTGGAAATAGTTATTTCCATGCGGGGTAACGCATTTTTGTTAAGACCTAGCAGGTCTCGATTTAAAGCGCATAACCCTAACTGGTCGGGGTTTGTAATCCCGACTGGAACATTTGAGAACGTCAGAATAAGCTGAAATGTTACGCTGCAGGTTACAAATCTGCACCAGCGAACTCGTTCCCACGCTTCTCAAGCATCCGCGCCGCTAGAGCGACGCAATAGGCATTCCCACGCAGGAGCGTGGGAACGAGAAAAACATGGGGGAACATGGGGGAAATAGTTATTTTCATGCGGGGTAAAGTATTTTTGTAGGGTGAGCAATACCCGTCTTATGCCATTGAATTTAAAAACTAAAAATAAGTAAGATGGATATCATGGCGTTACTAAAATAATCATTGTGGGGCTGATTTTTCCGCAGGAAGGGCAACTTTGGGGATAAAACAACGTTTTTCTGCACTGGCTTTAATATCAGTCAGTTTTTTTCGTAATACTTTACTTTGTGGTGAATCCCGCAGTAATGCGGCACGCTCTCCCCGTGCTTGTGAAAGACGAATGAGCGTATCTGCTTCAGTATATTCTTGATAAACCATGTTTTCTGCAATATTGTCAATGACGCAGGCACATTGATACATGTTTTCGTAACTTTCTCCGCCATGTAATGCCATACATTCAAATACATAACTTACTTTATCGAGGGTGGGATAATCATTTGCGTGACTAGCAGAGGCGCAAAATAAGAATGGAACGACAGCCATAAAACGATAAAACATAAAAGTATTCTCTTTTGATGGTGGTAAATATTTATTTTATGGAGGACCAACTGATAAAACTCAGCATAGCCCTCTTTTTTTATAACAGACGAAACGAGTATAGAAGCGAAAGAAGAAACTTGTAAAGCCTGTTACTCTGCCGTGAGTTTACTGCAATCAATCATCATAAATTCAACTCGTCGGTCAATTGCATCATGCGCATCATCAGTTCCTGTACCCACCAGATTTTCAGCAAATCCTTTACCAATCGCCTTTGATTTATTTAATAAATCGGGTGTGTCGGTGGCAAGCAAATGGCGCACACTTTCTGCGCGTTGCAAGGATAATTTTAGGTTGTAATCTTGTTTACCTGTTTTACTGCTATGTCCAACAATATGAAAGCAATAGTCATTTTGTTGTAAGAAATGACTAATCATACGTAGCCAATCGGCATATTGTTGACGAATTTTTGTGTTATTAATAAATGCGGTTGAATTGACTTCAAAGAGAAAACGAATATTTAAACTTTTGGTTTCTTGTATGCTGAGTGTGAGCAGCTTTGTAAAGGCTGTTTCTGCTGCTGGCTCAAGTGTTGAACCGCCTTGTCGTGTGGATTCATATAAACCTAAATAGGTTTTCATTACCTGCCCGTCAGTTCGCTCGGCGGCTTTATTAAACAAGGTACGTGATTTTACGTAGTCATTCGCTTCATAAGCGGTTTCTGCTTCTACTAACAAGGCGTTAGTATCTAGGCTGTCGTAATATTCGTCATCCGCATTTTTCCCTGTGGGAGATTCAGTCGTTGTAATTTGGCTTTGTACGCGCTTATCTTTAAGAAAGGTAGGACTTTCTTCATATAAAGGTGTTCGGGAATAGTCGATGTCTGCCTCAGCAATCCAGCTATGTGCATTAGCAATAATCAATCCTGTACTCAAATCAATAACACTGGCAGATAGACGATAATATTTTTCCCCCTGAGTCTCTTCGTCCGTTTTTATTGAATAGTTTTGTAAATCAATCGTGCCATTTAAAACGTAGTTTGCACGACGTAATTCTGTGGGGGTTAAACGGATTAAAGAAAACTGTGGGAAATATTTTTTTCCTTCCGCAATCATAACGGTTTCAATTTCACGACTGATTTTTAATACATCACCACTTTTAGCATCAATAAAAGGGTCTAAAACGATTAAACCCTGACGCGCTGGATAAGTCGTTGCTACATTTTGTAATAAATGGTTGGTTAGTGTTTGAATGGCGGCTTCAAAACTAATCGGATAATCCATTGTTTGTAGCGGCGCAATAGGTACTGTTTGACAAGCACTTAATAATAAATAACTGGTAAATATAAAGAGATAACTTAAACGAGAAATCCGCATTATCAATGCTCCTAAAAATAATAGGTTTGTATTAATCATCGCAAGCCTGTCTTATTTAACAGTGCAGATAATTGATTTATTGCGATAAATATATCAATACACACTAGCAGTTTTTCTTAAAATAGCTATCTTCTTCAGGTGATAAGGTCCCACTCCCATTTACGGATAGTTTGTAGAAAAGTTCTGTACATCTGTTTGCCGTTGTAGAAAATAATAAAGGAGCTGCACGAATTTTATTTTCTAATTCAATAACTTTTAAACGTAACTCTTTAAGCACAGGTAGGCGAGAATCAATGCGCTCTAAACTTCTGATATATGATTTCGCTTTATCAACACGTTGTTCATTTAACACGGTGTCAAAACGCGATAAAAAGCTATTTTTTAAGTTAGCTATCCCTGCTTGTGCAGCGGGGTTATTGGGGTCTATACGCAATATTTCCCGATAACATAATAAAGCACTGTCTTCTCCATACGTTAAACGCTGTTCATTAATACGTGTTCGACACACACTCAAACGCTGGGCAATATCAACCCCTGTTGTTTGTGAAGGGCTTGATGGTAATAGGGATGTCGATTCAACAGCAGGCGATGGTGTAGCGGGTTCTTTTGTAGGAAATATATTCAGCGAAACGGTTAAACTAGATGAATCTTCAGGCAATAAATCATCGGTAACGGTTAAAGGTAATGGCGTTGTTGTTGTTTTCTCGTCAAGACTTGCTGCTGATTCGGGGATTGCTGAAATACTATGTTGTGAGGGTTTTTCAGGTTCAATGGCAACGGTTGCGACCCTTTGCAATCGTTCAGTAATTAACTTATCTTGCGGATATTTAACTTGTAATTTAGTTAATATCTGTAATGCTTGTTCATGAGTCGTAGCGGGATGTTTATCATAATAGCTTAATAATGCAGTTTTAACGTTAGCATCATTAAAAACATCGGTTTGTAATGTTCCATTCAACTGCTCTAACGTGCCTAACATATCAGGGGGTGAGGCGTGTTCTATAAAAAAAATCGCAACCTGATAATTTAATGCTTGTTGTGTTGCTATATTTTTATTATCAGAAGGTGGTGATGGTACGGTGATACTGGTAACACTGGCTGATGATGATTCAGTAGAAAATAAGGAATGTAACCAAATACCACAAACTAAACCCAATAAAAATAATACAATACCAACAATCAACTCGGTTGGTTCGATAGTATCGCTATCTTCTTGTGCATAAGCGCGTTGTTGGGCTGATTTAAGGGCATAATCATTTGCGCGCGCTCGTCGCCACGCATTCAATTGACTGCGAAACCATGCAAAACTATAGGGTCTAATAACTTTACGACTACGATTATATTCAATACGTTGTTCAGGGTCTTTTAGGGTATCGTATGCTTCTTGTACCGCTAGGAAGTGCTGTTTTGCATTTGCTTCCGTACTACGATCGGGGTGATATTTTTGTGCCAACCGTCGATAAGCACGTTTCACCTCTTCCTGATCAGCATCAGGGGTAATTTCTAAAATTTGATAGTAATCGCGCAATGCCATAACAGAATGAACTCTAAAGACAAATAAGAAAAAAGGAGTAGTAAAGATAGGCTAAAACGAGACCAACAGTTTAAGCGGTTTTGTGCTTTATTCAAGTTTATTGAACAGGTAAAGCCTATGCCAAATATTGTGTACCATACCAATTTTTTATATAAATGATAACTAAAAGGGTATAAATACAGCGAATAATCTGTATGCTTTCCATAAAAAATGATACTTTATCAGATTATAGTAATACTCACCTAATTAACTTTTTTATCAAGCCGTTATGCCAAAGCCACTTTTTGTAACACACCAATCTGGTTTTACCTTATTTGAAATTCTTCTTGTTATGGCGATTATTGCATTAGCTGCATCAATTGTGATTCCGAATTTAAATTCGGGTAAAGCGACTTTTCTACAAGCCCAATTGCGTGAAGCAATTGCTGTATTAAATTACGCACGACGTTCTGCAATTGTCGAGGGAACATCCAAAGTTGTCACTTTTTATGAAGGAACGGAGGAAGGACAGGATGAAAAAACTTATAAACCAAGTAGTTGGGTAAGTCGTGGCGCAAAATTACAATGGGGGGGAGAAATTACTGCTAAAGATAAAAATATGTATGAGATTGTTTTTTATCCTGAGGGTGGAAGCAGCGGCGGAGAGATTGTTTTAAGTTATGCAGAAATAAAGGCAAATATAAAAATCAATGCCCTAACAGGTAAAATTGAATCCGATTTTTTGCAGACTAAAAAATGAATATGCGCGAAGCGTATCGCGAACAGACTCACTATACGCTTCACTGAAAAAAACAATTTATATAACTGATATTAACTTATTTAATTTGCAAGCGAATTGCACCATCTAAACGGATGACCTCACCGTTTAACATCTCATTTTGTATGATACATAATGCTAAACTTGCGTATTCATCAGGACGGCATAAACGCGCAGGAAACGGTACAGACGCAGCCAAGCTAGCTTGAGCCTCTTCCGATAACGAACCGAGCATTGGTGTTTCCACCAAACCGGGCGCAATAGTCATGACCCGTATGCCAAATTTGGCAAATTCACGCGCGGCAGGTAAACCTAACGAAACAACTCCCCCTTTAGACGCGCTATAAGCCGCTTGTCCGATTTGTCCTTCAAAGGCAGCGACAGAGGCCGTATTAATAATTATCCCGCGCTCACCACTTGCATTAATGGCTTCGGTTTCCATCAAATTAGCGGCAACCAAACGCATGATATTAAAAGTACCCACCAAATTAATATTAATCACACGACTAAATGTTTCTAAGGGAAGCGCGCCAGTTTTGCCAACAATCCGTGCTGCCAGTAAAATCCCTGCACAATTAACACAAATTCGTGCTACACCAAATGCCTCACGTGCTTGTTGAATGGCATAAACAGCACTGTCAGCACTACTTACATCACAATGAATCGCAATGCCACCAATTTCATCAGCAACCTGTTGGGCTGCCGCGTGATTAATATCTAACAAGGCGACTTTCGCGCCAGCCTGTGCCAAAGCCCGTGCAGTAGCCGCTCCCATCCCCGAGCCTGCGCCTGTAACAATGGCGGTATTTCCTTGAATTTGCATTAAAGACTCCTTTGTAATGGTTTTATTATTTTATAACAAACTAATTATAAAGTATTAATTATGCCCATAGAGCAAAATGTGGAATAAACATAAATTATTGTCCAAATAAAAAACTATTATTCCCTGCTTATTCAGTCCCATCTATTATTCATCTATACTGTTAGCAAGAGAATTGTGAAAAAATAATGCAACCAATCCGTAAAAATATCCGTACAATCCGAGTATCTTCAGTTAAGTTGACCCTTGAGAATTCTTACCGCCTACCCCCATTTATCTACATACCGAACTGTTAGATTAAATAAAGTTTAACTTAACTATTCTTGTGTTATTATACAATTGTTTATTTTCATTCTTTGGAGTGTCTCGCAAATGAGCGATAATATAATTGAAATCAACGATGTCACCTTTGCTGATGAAGTGTTAAATGCAGAATCACCCGTATTGGTTGACTATTGGGCTGAGTGGTGTGGTCCATGCAAAATGATTGCACCCATCATAGAAGAAATTGCCATTGAATATAAAAGTAAATTGAAAATTGTCAAATTGAATATTGATAACAATCCTGAAACGCCCCCAAAATATGGCATTCGTGGTATTCCGACGCTAATGTTATTTAAAGGCGGAAATGTAGAAGCCACAAAGGTCGGTGCGATTTCTAGATCACAATTAACGGCTTTTCTTGATAGCAATCTTTAATCAATATCAATCGCGCTTGTGTGCCACGTTTTGTGTGATGAAAAACTAGACGAAACGTGATTCACGTGTTAGTCTTTACAACTACAGTGTGCAACGCACTACATCGTAGTCATAAAGCATATTCTAACAATATATTTTCGTTGTTCATAAAACCCAGCCCGTTTTAATCCCCTCACCAGCGCACGATACCAAAACGGGCGATAGTTTTCTTATAAACTGAAAAGTTACTCATCTTTAATCACAGCTATTCATAACAGATTGTTAGCGAACTCATCACTATGCTTGACCGTTAGCCCGTGTTTTCCGCACTGATGCCTTGTTGACTACAATGTATCATCCGCGACCCCTAAGCAATCTCCACCAAAACCGTTCTTAATCATTCCTGCAACACATCTCTACCCTACATACAATTATGAATCTAACCGAACTTAAGAAAAAAAATGCTAGTGAACTTATCCAAATGGCGCAGGATTTGGGACTAGAGGGGACAGCCCGCGCCCGTAAGCAAGATATAATCTTTGCCCTCCTCAAAGCCCATGCCAAAAAAGGCGAAGATATTTTTGGTGATGGTGTACTCGAAATTCTACAAGACGGTTTTGGATTTTTGCGCTCCGCCGATAGCTCTTATTTAGCGGGTCCTGATGATATTTACGTTTCCCCCAGCCAAATTCGTCGTTTTAATCTCCATACAGGCGACACCGTCTCAGGTAAAATTCGCCCGCCCAAAGAAGGTGAACGTTATTTTGCCCTGTTAAAAGTAAGTGAAATTAACTTTGAAGCCCCTGAACAAGCTAAAAATAAAGTTCTATTTGAAAATCTTACCCCCTTATTTGCCAATGATCGCTTCCGCCTAGAACTTGGTAACGGCAGTACCGAAGATGTAACCCCCCGCATCATAGACCTCATCGCCCCTATCGGCAAAGGACAACGCGGCATGATAGTTTCCTCACCAAAATCAGGGAAAACTATGATGCTACAAAGTATTGCCCATTCCATCGCTATCAATCACCCAGAATGCTACCTCATCGTATTATTGATTGATGAACGCCCTGAAGAAGTTACCGAAATGATGCGCTCGGTTAAAGGCGAAGTCGTCTCCAGTACCTTTGACGAACCTGCAACCCGTCACGTACAAGTTGCTGAAATGGTTATTGAAAAAGCCAAGCGATTGGTTGAACACAAACGCGATGTTGTTATTTTACTAGACTCCATTACCCGTTTAGCCCGTGCCTACAACACCATTGTGCCTTCCTCTGGTAAAGTCCTTACAGGTGGTGTAGATGCCAATGCACTGCAACGTCCCAAACGCTTTTTTGGTGCAGCACGCAATATAGAAGAAGGCGGCAGTTTAACCATCATCGCTACTGCGCTCGTCGACACAGGCTCACGGATGGACGACGTGATTTATGAAGAATTCAAAGGTACAGGCAATAACGAACTACATTTAGACCGCGAAATTGCCGAAAAACGCATTTATCCTGCCATCAATATCAATCGCTCAGGCACACGCCGTGAAGAACTACTAGTAAGTGCAGAAGACCTACAAAAAACGTGGATACTTCGCAAACTCCTACACCCGATGGACAACATTGCCGCGATGGAATTCCTCATGGATAGACTAAAACTGACTAAAAACAATGCTGAATTCTTTGACTCCATGAAACGCTAACCAACGCCACTCATCTCCTAAAGAGCCTACGCCTTGTCGGATACTACCGTTTTATCCTCTACAACTGCACCTTTTGTCTCTGTCATTATCGTCAACTACAACGGTGGTGACTTACTCACCCGCTGTGTGTTATCTGCACTATCCTCGCAACAAGTTGAGTTTGAAATATTTGTTGTCGATAACGCCTCAGATGACACAAGCCTTGCTACCCTACGCACAGCGGTTGGCACAGATAAACGGGTGCAAATTCTACAAAATACACAAAATGAAGGCTTTGCCAAAGCCTCAAACCGTCCGCTTCCACAAACGCATGGACAATACCTACTATTTCTTAACCCCGACTGCATTATCCAACCAAATACCCTGCACCGTTTCTGTCAAACGCTTGATACCCATCCAGAAGCAGGGATGGCAGGCGCGCTGGTTCGCAACCCCGACGGCACAGAGCAAGCAGGCAGTCGGCGTGGTACACCCAGCCCTTGGCGGTCAGTTGTACGGGTTCTGCACTTAGACAAATTCTTTCCCAACAATCCACGATTTAAAAGTTTCGTCTTAACCCAAGAAGCCATGCCAACAACAGCGGTTCCGATGGAAGGCATTTCTGGCGCGTGCATGTTTGTGCGCCGTCAAGCAATGGAACAAGTCGGAACAATGGACGAAGCCTATTTTCTCCACTGCGAAGATTTAGACTGGTTTATGCGTTTTCGCCAAGCGGGCTGGATTATCCTCTTTGTTCCAACCATTGAAGTACTGCACATCAAAGGCGCGTGTAGTCGTCGCCACCCTATCCGTGTTCTCTGGTACAAACATCGTGGGATGGTACGATACTACCGCAAATTTTTTCGCCAACAATATCCTATCTGGCTACAATGGGGAGTGATTATCGCAGTTTGGACACGTTTTGCTATGCTATTAGTCATTAATAGCGTATTGCGTAAACAATGAGTACAAATGGATTTAAGTAATATGTCATTAATCTAAAAATCTTAAATTTACAAAAGGGGGATACCACAATGGAAGTTCGTTTTAGTCAACGTCCGGGCTGTTGGGAACGGGATTTACAACGCCAATATCAAAATCCCCTGTTTGCCGAACTGCGGGAACATGAAGTTACTCAAACAGAAGTTGACCTTGCTCAAGAACGCGATGAAGCAGAACAAATTAAATTTGCAAATCAGTTTCAAAGCCTTTTAGAAGAAGTTGCTACACTACAATCCGAAGTAGAAGCAGATGTAATCCTCCGCTTACGCACAAAAATTGACAGCCTTTATGAACACTGTGCAGGCTTAGGCGGAAAAGATTATGCGATGGAAAAAAATGCGCTGATGAAACTCAGCCAATTGATTGTAGAATCCATCAACGCCAGCGGTCTTCAAGACCCAGAAACCTTGAAAGAACTAGAAAAAGAAATGGTTGCTCGTCAATTACATTTCAGCTTATTAGAACACGCACTAATAGCGCATCTATTACATCCCGAATCTCCCATTGATGAAGCCAGCATCGTGCCGACATTACTGTCAGAAGACAATAATGTATTACGAGCAGCAATGACGTTATTTGGTGCAGAACAACAACGGGTTATTTGTGCAGCAGCACGGGATTTAATCAAACGATTACAAGTAGATGGGCAACGTATCCCTGCCGTCGTTTGGTTACGTTTAGAAACAATGGAACAGCCAATTTTAAGACTGCATTAGTTGGGCAAAAACAAAATGGGTTTGGTGAAATAGTTGTGTACCACGTTAGGGCGTGTCATCAAATAGTAAAAAATGTTATATTATAATCATATACCCAGATATCGCCAAGGATAAAACAATGAGTCGTCGCTATGCCTTAACCGATGAACAATGGTCAAAACTAGAACCGCTACTCCCTGGGCGTAAAGGACATGTCGGGATGACGGCTAAAGATAACCGCTTGTTTATTGATGCTGTTCTATTCCGTTATCGCAGTGGCATTCCTTGGCGCGACCTCCCCGAACGCTTTGGTGATTTCCGTGTCGTCCATACCCGCTTCAGTCGTTGGTCTAAGAAAGGTGTCTGGGAACGTGTTTTCAAGATACTAAGTGCCGATGCCGATAATGAATATGCCATGATAGACAGCACAATAGTTAGAGCGCATCAACATAGTAGTGGTGGTGGCGCAGATGAAGCCATTGGACGTAGCGCAGGGGGTTTAAGTACCAAGATTAACTCCGTTGTTGACGCACTGGGCAATCCGACCCTTTTTTTTTGACTGCGGGACAGGCAAGCGACCTTGAAGGGGCTGATGCTCTTATTCCTCAGATAAAGGCAAACGCTTTATTGGCTGATAAGGCTTATGATGCAGATGAACGGGTTAGAGATGTTTTAAAACAGCAAGGCATAGAACCTGTGATTCCGTTCAGGAAAAATCGTTTAAATCCACCTGATTATGATAAAGCTCTTTATAAGGCACGTTATTTAATCGAGCATTTCTTTGGTAAATTAAAGCAATATCGTGCAATAGCTACACGATATGATAAACGCGCTAGGAATTTCTTAAGTGGGGTTTATTTGGCTTCTACCTTGATTCTTTTAGCTTGAACCTTTAACCCTTCTTATTTGATGACAGGCTCTAATGCTCATGAAGCTGTTTAGCGTTTTATTGGAGATAAATGAGTATTAAAGTGGGAGAAAGGTAAATATAGATTATGTTAGCGTATAGCATACTGTTAAAAATAATTTATAAAAATTAGTGTATTATGGCGTGAAAACGCACATCAAATATACCCGCCTTATGCGGGCTATTTAATCCGTTATTTTTTGAAAAATAATTGTTTTATTGCAAAAATCATCAACGCAATAATTTGTATTAACAATAAAGTTGCAAAGATTATTTTCGCTTGAGTCTGGTGCGTCGGATTTATGGCGTGTTTATCAGATGCAGCCAAAATTAGACTCGGTGATAAGAACAAGATATTTACTATGTTGATAATTACCGCAGACAAACCAAGCGTTGTTCCTTTTCCAGCAGAAAAAAACGCTAATAAACCCGATAACCCTGCCATAAAATAACCAATGACGGGAACGAAAATGCCTATAATGGACAGAACAAATGCGGAAATCCCAAATGCTTGCATGTTTCACCTTCTTGCTGTAGAAGTATCTAAAAATTATATTCTGTAAAAAAATGAATATTCGTATTCTAAATTTAATAAGCGGAGTTTGGATTTAAGCAGGTTATTTTACGGAAATCAATACAATGAACAAGAGTTATTATGAGTTGATGGATGAAATTACTAAAGAGGAATTGTTAGAGGGTTTAGTAGGATATGGTTTATTTCATGAAAGCATTCCGCCTATTCTTACCTCAAAACCTTTTTATGATTTTTGCCAAAATTTAAACAATGAGGCTTTTTTTGAGACAATAAAAGAAAGAAAATTTATCCAATACGAAAGTATGAGAAATATTAGTATTCCCAGAGTTCTTGCAATTCCTCATCCAATGGCATACTGGAATTTATGCAATGTCTTATCTCAATCTTGGGAAGAGATTAAGGAACGCTTCAAAGAGAAAACGGAAAATAACCCTTTTAAAATAAGCAGGATACATATTAGAAAACTAAAAAATGAAGATAGATTATTTAAAATGAGTTATAAAAATTTTCAGGTAGATAGCTCTCCTGAATTTGATTTATCAATAGGTAAGAAATATCTTGTGAAAGCTGATATTTCTAACTGCTTTCCAAGTTTTTATACACATTCCATTCCTTGGGCACTTGTTGGTAAAGATATAGCTAAACAAAATAAAAACAGTAATAATCTTTATTATAATAAAATAGATAAATTTGCTAGAAATTTGAAAGATGCAGAAACCCATGGAATTTTAATAGGTCCTGATGCGTCAAATATTCTTTCTGAAATCATTTTAACTTCAATAGATAATATTATGACTAGCGATGGCTTTTATTATATTAGAAATATTGATGACTATGCTTTTTATGCACAATCATACGAGGAGGCAGAAAAGTTTTTATTATCTCTTGCCGCTACACTAAAAGAATTTAGCTTATCGCTTAATTATAAAAAAACAGAGATTTTACCATTGCCTTTAGCATCTAATGAGCATTGGATAACAAGACTTAATAGCTTGATTTTACCAGATAAGTTAAACTTCAAAGAAGTCAGAATATATTTAGATATTGCAATAGAATTGATGCAATGTAGTGGTGATAATTTAGCCGTTATTAACTATGTTACTAAAACTTTAGCAAATAAAAAAATGACAATAAATGCTAAAGAATTCTATGTAAAAAGAATTCATCACTTGGTACTACTTTATCCTTATTTAGTACGCATTTTGGAAAAAGATATTTTTTTAGCTCATGAGATAGAACAGAAGGATATTAAATCAATTGCCGATAATTTATTTAAAATTGCTTCTGCAAATAGACAATATGAAGCAGTAAGTTATGCTATTTATTTTGCAATAAAAAATAACTTTAAATTAAATGCAGAGCAAAAGTTATATAACTTTGCTGAAGAGAGCAACGATTGCATATTCATGCTTCTTGCCTATTTATATGACAAAAAGTTTAGTGTTGGTAAGGCTATGGAATATAAAGATTTGGCGAAAAGCTTTATTGTTGTGACTACGAATCAGAATAATCAGAATAAGAAGAAGATTAATATTGATGAGTTTTGGCTATTTATCTACGAAGCTTTATCCCTTTCTGATTTATACGAAAATTTACTCCCTTCTGATTTAGAAAATGAAGCTGAATGGAAAACGCTAAAGGAAAACGATATTTCTTTTTTAAAACCAGAATTTAGGAATTAAAAGCAGTGTACAATATATCCTACACTGCCTTAACTTTTATACCACCTTCAACCTTGCATACCCATCCCGAACCCGTATTTTATCCACCATCACAGTAACCACCTGACCCAATTCTAAACGGTCATTTCCGCCTAAAAAGCCATCAATGCCCCATGGGCGCATCTCAACTTTATAACCCCCTTTTACCGTATCCAATAACATTGCTTGAAAGGGTTGTTCACTCCATGATTCTTGCAAATACTGCATAAAAAAGCGTTTTTTCGCGTCATTTTCTACCGAGCGAGATTCGCGCGAAGTGCGTTCGGCGGTTTCTAAAACTTTGAATAATTCATCTTGGTCATACGGTAACGGCTCACCAACGATGTGGGCGACGAGTTGGCGTTGCATAACTAAATCGGCAAAACGACGGAGTGGCGATGTTAATTGTGTGTAGGCTGATAAGCCTAGTCCGCTGTGTCCTGCGGGTTGTAGCGATAAACTTGAAGGACGTAATAATTTACGTACGCGATAAAAACCTAATGGTTCTGCTAATAATTCGGGCGTAATGGGTTCTAATGGAGATTCTTGTGTACGGTAGATAATCGGCACTTGATGATGTTGTGCGTATTTTGCAGCAATATGGTTTGCTAGAATCATCATTTCTGCAACAAGCAGGCGACTGGGTGAGTCTTTATCTAAAATTTCTACAGAAACTTGCCCGTTGGAAACTTTAATTTTTAATTCAGGACGTTGTAAATTAAACGCACCTTCCGCTAAGCGTTGGGCTTGACGTTGTTTGGCGATGTTTAAGAGTTGTTGTAAAGCAAGGGTGTCGTTGTCGGTTTCTGTACTGGCAAGCATTTTGTCTGCGTCGCTGTAGTGGAGGCGACGGCGGACGATAATCGGTTCTCGACTAATACTGCTGTTTATTAGATTTGCATCTTTGTCTAGCCATGCACGCAGTAGGATAGCGGAGCGGACTTGTTGTGGTGCAAGGCTTGCGATGTTGCAAGAAACGCTTTCGGGGAGCATTAGAACGGTTTGAGTGGGTAAATAAACCGTTGTGCCACGGCGCATGGCTTCGCGGTCTAAGACATCTCCGCGATGGATAACGACAGAGGGGTCAGCAATTGCAATGGTGATTTTCCAGTTGTCGCCATCTGTTTCAATGGTTAATGCGTCGTCAACTTCGCGCGTTTCTTCGTCATCAATGCTGAAAAAAACGTCGGTAATTTTTTGTTCTGCTGGGGGATTCCAATGTGTGATAGCTTGAGCGGCTTCGTTGACTGTTGTCGAAAATTCGGGTTTTAAGCCTGCAACGATGACATCACGGTCAGCATTGGCGGGTAAGCGTCCGCTTTTTTGTAGCACTTCAAAAGCCAATTCGCGGGAATTTAAACGGGCAGATTCTGCAATACGTTCAATAAGTTCGCTTATGTCTTTGTCGGTATCGCCACGTAACCAGCATTCTAGGCGTTCTATGAAGGGTAATATTTCAGGTGTGACGGTTGCACTGTCTTGATAAGCCGCATTTTTTAGCCATTCGTTGGCGAGTAATTGGGCTTTAGCTCGGGCTTGTTCGCGTTCACGTTGTAGTTTTAATTCGGTGATTTGTTCGGTGGTGCGGGCTTCCCAGACTTTGCCACGTCGTTTGAAGTATAAACGGTCATCAGCTAATACGCGCCAAATAGCAACAAAGTGTTCAGCGGTAACATCTCCCCCAAAATAAAGTTCTGCGATGTCATTGATATCCGTCAACTGCATGTCGAGCGCAGTTTCCCAGAGTAGTGCGATGTCGATTTGACTGCGGAGGCTATCAATAATGGTTTGGAGATTGAAGGCGAGATTTTGCCATTCATTCAGGTCGCGGACATCACTGTGATATTGCCAGAGTAATTTTTCTTCAGAGACGCGCGTATCGCGTCCTTTTTCGTTCACAGCTTGGATTTTGTTTTTAACCCGTTTGCTGATGCAAATAAATTGTACGTTGTCATCATCTTGTGCTGCCCACACTTGCCCATCAAAATCAGTCACGACAATTCCTATCTACGGTTGGAGGTGAATGGGGTGATCATACGCAGGTTGTGTTTTTCTGCAAATAGTGTGTTATGCGTCATAAAATGATTTTTCTCCCGCTGGGCGGTCTTTAAAGCGTCGGTGTGTCCATAAATATTGTTCTGGCACTTCACGTATTTGGTTTTCAATGATTTTATTTAAGCGATTGGTATCGGTTAAATAGTCTCCGCTGGGAAAATTATCTAGGGGGGGTAAGTAAATAATTTTGTAGCCTTGTTGGTTGGGGAGTCGTTGGGTAAAAAAAGGGATGATGACAGAATCGCTAAATCCTGCCAAACGGCTAACAACCGTATTGGTAGCAGTGGGAATGCCGAAGAAATTGGCAAATACGCTGTTTTTATGTCCAAAGTTTTGGTCTGTGGCTAACCAAAGAATTTTATTTGCTTTTAAACTACGAAGCATTTCGCGCACGGCATCACGACGAATGGCTTTTTCAGCGTGTTTTTCGCGGCTGTAATGAGTGACGTATTCTAAAACAGGATTTCGGTGGTGTCGGTAAATAGCATGTATTTGTTTAGGAAAGCGTGTGGTGACATAACGCCCCCCCATTTCTAGGGCGGTAAAGTGCGCGCTTAATAAAATTATGCCTTTGTTGCGTTCAAGGGCTTTTATGACGTGTTCTTCGCCAATAACATGCCATTGTACTTTGAGGCGATTGGTGGGCATCCACCATGCGGAGAGGAGTTCTAGCAAGCCTTCGCCCAGTACAAAAAAACTTTCTTTAACGAGTGTAAGACGTTCGCTATCACTGCGTTCAGGGAAACATAGGTTGATGTTGATAGTTGCAATATGACGACGACGCGATGCAAGCAAATAGAGACAATAGCCAATTTGTCGCCCGATAATCAGTTGCCATGGTAGCGGTAAGCGCGTGATAAACCAGAGGATGGCAATGATGAGCCACCAGTGCCAGTATAGGGGAGATAAGGGGGAATGATGGAAAAATTGGGCGAACATTTAGAGGATAGAGTGAGTCATAGATTTTTAAGAAACAATGTCTTGTGTAATTTTATTCTAGTTTATCAATGTTTAATCTGAGCTAATTGTTGAAAAGTAGCCAAAGAATCTGCAAATAGGGCATGTTTCATCAGTTCATCTAAAGTTGCGGTATCTTGTGCATTGTAGATAATCTGTTGAATTTCTAAAGCGGGTTTACCAAAACGGAGGCTTAAACAATTGAGAACAGCATCTTGTTTTCCTTCTATTTTACCCTCTAATTTGCCTTCAAGTATTCCTTCTAATTTGCCTTCTTCTCGTCCTTTTTGAATGCCTTCTGCATACCAAGCCTCTACACGTTCGGCTAACATAACTTTTATCTCCTGTAGTTCTACTAAGTTCGATAACTGACTATCGGGTAAATGTTTAGGTATGTAAACCCGTTTTAGCCATATCACAAAGGTATTTCTGATGCTGAGTTGTTCGGGGGCTTTGAGCCACTCAATCAGTGCGTTTAATACAGCAATAATTTCTGCTTCCGTTTGCCCTTTTTCTATGCGGAATAACGCAGCAACTAGGTTGTGTAAAGAGGATAATTCTGCTGTGGTGTAACTGCCTTCGTCTATTAGTAAATAGTGTAGTTGGGGTTGGTAGTTTTGTAAGGGGGAAGGTTCTATCAAATCTTGTACATTTAGAGGGGCTGTCCACCGTCGACTACCGTTGTACAAAACAATGGGCAAAACAGGCGGCAATTTGTCAGTGGTTATGCCACTTTTTATCAGGTCTTGATAGAGTAAGCCGATGTAAACCATTAGGCGTATTGCCATGTAGTTATCTATACTAGATTGAAATTCCATCAGAATATACACGTACAACCATTTATTTTGCCAACGAATTCGCCAGATAATATCGTTGTCCCGACTGCGTAAGTCTTCACTGGTAAACTGACCACTGACTTTTTCTAATGTGGAAAAATCTAGTTCTTGCACCCAATCTTCATGAACAAAGCCTTGTAATAAGTCTTTGACCATTTCTGGGTGTGAAAAGAATAGTTTATAACTTTGGTCATGGTCAGTCATGCCACTGGCTCGGGGAGTGCGTGGGTGAATCCTAATTTATGCTTCTTCAAACACACCAAATTGCATAAACCGTTGATAGCGAGACTCTAATAGGTCTTCTATGGTTAGTTCGTCTAAGACTTTCAGTGTGCTTTGTAAAATTTGACTCATATTTTCCATCATTTGCGGTACGTCTCGATGCGCCCCACCTAATGGTTCAGGGATAATGATGTCAATTAGCCCCAATTCTTTTAAGCGTTTAGAGGTTAAATTCATTGCTTCTGCCGCTTCTGGGGCTTTATCCGCGCTTTTCCATAAAATAGATGCGCAACCTTCGGGTGAAATCACGGAGTATGTGCTGTATTCCAACATGGCAACTCTATCGCCAACCCCAATGGCTAGCGCACCGCCCGACCCGCCTTCGCCAACCACTGTGCAGATAATAGGTACTGTTAGCCCTATCATTTCGTAGAGGTTACGGGCAATAGCTTCGCTTTGTCCACGTTCTTCTGCGTCCACACCGGGATAAGCACCGGGGGTGTCGATGAAGGTTAAAATGGGTAAGCGAAATCGTTCTGCCATGCGCATTAGTCGTAAGGCTTTACGGTAGCCTTCTGGGCGGGGCATTCCAAAATTGCGTTGAATTTTTTCCCGTGTGCTGCGCCCTTTTTGGTGTCCAATAACCATTACGGAACGACCCGCTAAGCGGGCTAATCCACCGATAATCGCTTCGTCGTCGGCAAACGCTCTATCACCATGTAATTCTTTAAATTCAGTAAAGACATGTTCGATATAGTCTAATAGGTAGGGGCGTTGCGGATGGCGCGCCAGTTGGGCGATTTGCCACGCGCTGAGCGCGCTGAAAATAGAACGGGTTAGTTCTTCACTTTTATTTTTGAGCCGTTCTATTTCATCACTGATGTTGATTTCATTATCTTTACCAACATAGCGTAATTCATCAATTTTTGCTTCAAGTTCTGCGATGGGTTGTTCAAACTCTAAAAAATTCAGATTCATTGATTTTTCTACACCTGCGCCATTGCCACGAGGGCTTGTCTAACCTCGGTTATATCTTTAATCGTTTGGTTGAAAGCAAAACGATGCAATCGTTCTACTGCCCGCACATCAAAGCCATCACTGTCCACACCAACCATTGTGAGTGTTTGCCGTACATCAATCACTACGTGTTGCGACGTTTGGTAATAGTGACGCAACGCGGCTTGATGTTCTGTATTAAAGTGTGTCAGCACTTGCTGTTCTTCTTCTGCACTTAATGGATTGGGTTTGACCAATTCATCACTGGCTAACCATTCTATTCGTCCAAATCCGCCAATATAAAGGGCTTTTTTAATAATGAGGCGATAAAAATGAAAATCCAGTTGTTGGTGATACGCTTCACCTTCAGGATAATAACGATAGTAACGTGTTTTACTGTCTTCATCATCCGTTGCCAGCGAACCGACATCCGCTAAACAGGTTAAACGCGGTGCCATTAGCACATTACCTGTGGTTGCTTGGTTAATGGTGAGCGAAACCTTAGGGTGTGCCAAAATATTTTTACTATGTTGGGCTAATCGGCTAATGAGAATCAGCGGGTTGCCTAGTCTGTCCAAACAGTAAGGGACGATTGAACCGAATGGATATTGTGGGTCGTCTGCTAATAAGGTGGAGAGTACGCCGTGTTTATTTTCCAATAGTAAAGCGCGGGCTTCAATTGATTTATCGCTCATTATTATCACATTTCTGGCTTCGGTTCGCGGGCTAACAGGGCTTGTGCAGCTTCTAATAGCGTGCATTGTCCTGTTAAAACGTGGTTGACATGTTCTACAATCGGCATTTCTACCGCGTGTTTTTGTGCTAGTTGGTGAGTGATAGTCGCGGCGTGTACGCCCTCAACCACTTGTCCAACTTGCGCTTGTGCGCTGGTAATGTCTGTTCCCTGCGCAAGATAGTAGCCAAAACGTCGATTACGCGATTGGTTATCTGTACAGGTTAAAACTAAATCGCCTAATCCCGCTAATCCCATAAAGGTTTCACGCTGTCCACCCAGTGCTGTTCCTAAGCGCACGATTTCACTAAGTCCCCGTGTTATTAGAGCCGCTCGGGTATTTGCACCCATTTTTAGTCCGTCAGCAATACCTGTCGCAATGGCAATTACGTTTTTCACCGCGCCGCCAATTTGCACGCCAACCATATCGTTGCTGGTATAAGCACGAAACGAGGAGTGATGAAACAATTGGGCAAGATGACGTGCATAAGCCGTATCATTTGTCGCAATGGTAACAGCCGTTGGTAACGCTGCGGCGACTTCACTCGCAAATGAAGGACCTGACAATACCGCTAACGGAATATTTTCGCCTAATTCTGCACGGGCAACTTCATGTAATAGTAGCCCTGTTTGATATTCTAGCCCTTTTGTCGCCCAGCATAGGCGGTGTTGAGATGTGACATAGGGTTTAATTTTTTGTAAGGTTTCCCGAAAACCATGACTGGGAACAACGATAATAATATCTTGCACCGCAGGCATAAGCGTAGCGAAATCTGTCACAGCTTGCAGGTTATCAGGAAAAGCCGCATTTGGCAGAAACCGCGCATTACAGCGTTGTTCCTGCATTGTGCGAACATGGTCAGGGTTTTTGCCCCATAAATAAACGGGATAGTGTTGGCGGGCAAGTACAAGGGCTAATGCAGTTCCCCATGACCCTGCCCCGAAAACTAATAAGGCGGACGGCAATAACATGCAACGTGTTTTATCAAGTGATAGGAAATTAGGCAGTTGCTGTTGTTGTGCTTTTAGCAGCAGCTTCGTCACGGAGTTGTTGCATCCGTTGCGCATACATCGCGTCGAAATTCATGATGCCAAGTGTTAAAGGAGGGAATCCGCCACGCATGACGAGGTCGGCAACATTCGCACGGGCGTAAGGAAAGAGGATATTTAGGCAATAGCTGTGCAACATGTAATTTAAGCGTTCAGGAATAAAGCCTTGAACCACAAAAACACCAGCTTGTTGAATTTCAATAATAAATGCAGTGCTGTCTTCTACTTTAACTGTTACATTAATTTTCAGGATGACTTCATAGACATCTTGACGTAGAACATTAATACTACTGCTAATTTCTGTTTCTGGGGCTAATTTCCCTTGTGCATTCCACACGTCGGGAGAGCTGGTGGTTTCAAAAGAGACATCTTTAATATAAATCGTACCAATTTGAAAATTTTCTTGTACTTGTTGATTTTCGTCTGCCACAGTTACACTCCTCAAAAAATAAAAAAACGAATGCGATATTTTACATATAGCGCGTATTTATTAAGCTTTTTCAATAGTCACTTCTGTTCCAAGCTTCTCTTTGCTTTCCTTGCCTTTGGTTACGGGTAAATTTGCGTTTTGCCATGCCATTATTCCGCCGCCCAAATTATACACATTCTCGAAACCATTTTTCTTGAGAATCCCTACGGCACTTGCAGAGCGTTGTCCAGACATGCAACTGACGACGATTGGGCGAGAACGGTATTTTTCTAATCGATTCAATTTGCCTTCCAAACTGCCCAAGGGAATATGCAGTGAGTTAATGATATGCCCTTGAATATATTCACTCTCTTCCCGCACATCAACCACAATGGCATCATCATGATTGATTTTCATGGTTACTTCTTGAGGCTGTAATGAAACCCCACCTTGTAAACTATTTAGTGTGTGCCACGCTAACATCCCCGTAACCACAAACAACGCTATAAATAAAAAAGGATGATTGCCTACAAATTCCATCAATTGTCCCATTCGTTTATTTCTCCACAGTTAATCTATAGAAATGAGGGGCAAATAAATTTGTGCCCACGATACAAAAGAATAATCCCCAACTCAATCCGTTTGAGAGGGGGATCATTATATTTCATGCAAGTCATTAGCTACAAAACGAGCAAAAAACTTCACGCATCATACTGATTAAACGAAGGGTTCGCGCATCACCTACACGATAATAAACACGATTTGCATCTTTACGTGATGTTAAAATACCCTTATCCCGCAAAATGGCTAAATGTTGTGAAATATTACTTTGTGACGTACCGACTTGTTCTACAATGTCTTGTACGCTTAATTCATTCTCACCCAATGTGCATAAAATTTTTAATCGCAAGGGATGAGACATTGCTTTCATCGAACGCGCTGCACGTTCAATATCATCATCGTGGGTAATCAGCGCAATCGGTTGAATGTTCTCTGCCATAAATTCTGTTTCCACACAAAGCCTGCTATTTGCTACTATTAAATATTGCCAAATGCTAGCTATTTCAAGTTATCTGCTATGCAGTCCGTCTTTTTATAAAGCATGTTCGCTATTTTGCTTCTCTACGCTCTTATTATATAACAAACTTGTGTAAATCGTTGGTTTATATTCATGGCTTAATTTTTAATTAATATATTTTAATATTCTAATGTAAAAAAACCACCAAAATGTAGGTAAATATCTGGACATTCTCCTATTTCGGGTTAAAATTAATCGCCTGATTAATTAATCTAACCTACTTACAGGACAAGATATTATTTTAAATCAGAGACCATGATTAAAACCAACTTTTTTCCCTCAGTACACAATATAATATTGCCCTAAAAAGCACTATCTACCTATATAAATTTCATTTTTATACCCAGAAAGCCTTTTTCTCCTAAAAATCGTTAAAAGAATAGACTTTAAACCACTTACTAAATTTGACTTATCAACCTATTAAAAGAGTTTACTATGTACAAAATCGTTTTACTCAGACACGGTGAAAGTGTTTGGAATAAAGAAAACCGCTTCACAGGTTGGACAGATGTTGAACTGTCTGCTAAAGGATTAGAAGAAGCAACACAAGCAGGACAACTTTTGAAAAAAGAAGGCTTTATATTTGATATTGCCTATACTTCCGTGTTGAAAAGAGCCATTCGTACCCTGTGGATTACTTTAGACCAAATGGATTTAATGTGGATTCCTGTCTATCGCAACTGGCGATTAAACGAACGGCATTATGGCGCGTTACAAGGACTAAATAAAACCGAAGTCGCGCAACAACATGGTGAGGAAATGGTTAAGGTATGGCGACGTAGCTATGATGTTCCACCCCCTGCCTTAGAAAAGACGGATGCACGTTATGCAGGTAACGACCCACGTTATCACAGCCTCAGTGAAGCAGAATTGCCCCTGACAGAAAGTTTAAAAGAAACCGTCAGCCGTTTTGTGCCTTATTGGGAAGAAACCATTGTGCCTAATATTAAAGCGGGCAAAAAAATCATTATCGTTGCACATGGCAATAGTATTCGTTCACTAATCAAATATTTGGACAATGTGTCGGAAACAGATATTGTGGGCTTAAATATTCCCACCGCTATTCCTTTAGTCTATGAATTAGACGAAAATTGTAAGCCCATCAAACACTATTACTTGGGCGACCAAGCAGCCGTAGAAGCAGCCGTTAATTCGGTCGCCAATCAAGGACAGGCAAAATAATGACCTGTTACTATTCAATGAATAAAATGAATAGTTAAGCCTTATATACGCATCGGTCTATTAACTATAAAACCCTTGAAAGCCTAGCGATGGATAACCATAATCAGATAACCTTCACAATCGTTTCAGTAGAGGTTCGTTTATGATGATTAAATCACTATTAAGTATGGTTTTTATTGCGGCTTTACTGACCAGTGCAACAACATTTGCACAAACATCTGTTACAGGCATGATTGCAACAGATACCCAAGTTATTGCATGTGGTGATGTTGATAAAAAAGACCCTGAGTAAGTGTTAGATTAAAAAAAGGGGATTTTTCCCCTTTTTTATCGTTTTTACTGTTTCCATCGCTAAAAAAACACCTGCATAAACCGCCTAATATTAGGAATTTTCTGTGTCTCCTCCCTTCCCCAAACAAATAGAATTACTCAATAAAACCATCGCCTATAATGGCTATTTTAAAATTGTTAAATACCAATTGCGCCATACGTTATTTCGCGGCGGTTGGAGTGGTGATATTACCCGCGAAGTATTCGAACGTGGTCACGCGGTCGCCTTACTACCATACGACCCTATTCTTGAACAAGTTGTATTAGTTGAACAATTTAGAACAGGGGCATTAAACTTAGAAAATCCTGAACAATCATGGCTATGGGAAATTATTGCAGGCATTATTGAACCCAACGAAACCCCGCTTGATGTTGCCCACCGTGAGGCAGAAGAAGAAGCAGGCTGTGTCGTTACTAATGTGATTCCCTTACATAATATATTACTAAGTCCGGGCGGAACGACAGAAACATGTCAACTATTTTGCGGACAAGTGGATGCAAGCAAAGTCGGCGGTGTGCATGGTTTAGCTGATGAAAATGAAGATATTCAAGCGCATGTTGTTTCTGTGACTGAGGCACTTGCGTTGATTGATAATGGCGTTATTCGTTCATCACCAGCCATTATTGCCTTGCAATGGCTAGCATTACATCAAGCAGCGGTCAAACAACGCTGGAAAGGGCTGTGAAAATAGGTACAAATTTATTCGCAATCACCTGAATATCTACTTTTTCTCCAGCATCGCCCGCAGATGTGCCATGTGAGCCGCTCCCGTCGCTTTCTTCTCCGCCTCTGTTTTTGGCACGCTTTGGCGTTGATGTGGATGTTTTGTTAATAATGGCATCCCTTCCCAAAGCAAATCTTCTGCGGGTAACTCCTGTAAAAAACGGCTGGGTTCGGTGTCTATCATTTCACCGTAACGACGGCGTTTCTGTGTCAACGTCATGATTAAACTTTTTTGCGCACGGGTGATGCCTACATAGGCTAAACGACGTTCTTCTAAAATACTTGCTTCATCTGTACTATTTTGATGTGGCAATAAATTTTCTTCCATACCGACTATAAATACGTGTGGAAATTCTAAGCCTTTAGCCGCGTGCAAAGTCATCAATGCAACACTATCCATTTCATTTTCTTCGTTTTGTCGTTCTAACATATCCATCAGTGTGATATGTGAGACGATTTCCGTTAAATTTTTTTCTTGTTCGCCTAATTTTGCTAACCAACTCAATAACTCCTCCACGTTTTCCATGCGATTATCTGCCGTTTTTACGTCGTTACAACTATTACGTAACCAATCTTTATAACCAATCAAGGTAACAACTTCGCGGGCGATGGTGGCGGGGGCTTCGCGTTGGGCGCGGTAACCCATATCAATAACCCAGCGGGTGAAGTGGCGAAGATGGAATAAGGCTCTTGAGTTTAAAAGGCTTTCTAATCCCAATTCAAAGCTAGCACTAACTAGGCTAATGCGACGACTATTCGCATAAGTTCCAAGTTTTTCTAAGGTTGTTGTACCAATTTCCCGACGCGGGGTATTAGCAATACGAATAAACGCGGCATCATCATCATGATTCACCAGTAAGCGTAAATACGCCATGATGTCTTTTATCTCGGTACGTGCAAAAAATGAAGTCCCCCCGCTGATATAGTAGGGTATTCGATGAGTACGAAGGACTTCCTCAAATAAACGAGATTGGTGATTACCGCGATATAAAATGGCGTAGTCCTTAAATTGGGTGCGATGTTGGAATTTATGGCGAATGAGTTCGCTTACAACACGTTCTGCTTCATCATTATCATCACGCGCACATAACACACGGATTTCATCACCTAAGCCTTTTTCGCTCCACAATTGCTTGATAATCGTGTGGGGGTTATTGGCAATTAGTCGGTTTGCTGCACGCAATATGCGGTTGCTAGAGCGATAATTTTGCTCAAGTTTTATAATTTTTAATCGTGGATAATCTTTAGTTAGCTGTTGTAAATTTTCAGGTTGCGCGCCACGCCATGCGTAGATAGATTGGTCATCATCACCCACCACGGTTAGCGCACCACGAACACCGGTGATGAGGCGAACAAGTTGATATTGGCTGGTATTAGTGTCTTGGTATTCATCAACCAGTAGATAGCGCAGCTCGTTTTGCCACTGTTCACGAATGTCAGGATGTTCGGTAAATAGTAGAACGGGTAGGGCAATTAGGTCATCAAAGTCAACAGCATTATAGGCTTTAAGCTGTTTTTGGTAGTTAGCGTAGAGTTGGGCTATTTGCAAATGGGTATCATGATTAGCTTGAGCTAATGCCTCTTCAGGCAAGATAAGTGCATTTTTCCAACGGCTGATAGTGTGCTGAGCGGTGTTAATAAAGTCTTTATCGGGTTTATAGTCATCGTCTAACAAATCACGCAAAATGCCTGCACTGTCTTGGGAATCCATAATAGTCATGCCCGTTTTATAGCCTAAGGCTTTGTGTGATTTACGGACGATATTAAGCCCTAAGGTGTGAAAGGTGGACACGGTTAAACCACGTGTTTCTTTGCTATTGAGAAGTTGGCTGACTCGCGCTTTCATTTCACGAGCGGCTTTATTCGTAAAAGTAACGGCAGCAATATTTTTGGGGTTCATCCCAATATCTTGAATAAGATAGGCTATTTTATGAGTAATGACGCGCGTTTTACCGCTCCCAGCCCCTGCTAAAACCAATAAAGGGCTATCTATATAACGAATTGCTTCGCGTTGTGGGGCATTTAACGCTGTCATAACCAACCTCTTGCAAACAAGAAAAAACGTTAATTCTAATACGGGTAGTGTCAAAGAAGCTAAGAATAAGTTACTTTCTTGATTAAGAGACTGTCTGAATAAAAATTATCCTCTTTAAATATGGATTAGTGCTAAAAATCCTGATTTAGATTATTTGCAAAAGTGTAAAGTAAAAATGCGTAATGGATAACAAAACAGCATTGTCTGAGCTACTCTTGCGAGCGGTCTAAGCTCTTATTATCCAACAAGTCAAAAACCCGACTGGGTGAAACCAGCGCGCCCAATAATAAACGACTATAACCCCACATAAACGCAGTGGAACTCAGTAAAAACAATAACCATGCACCGATTGCAATTTGTGGGGATGTGTTTGTGCCTGTTAAATAATGCTGGGCTAACCACCAACTAAGCGTATTTTTTGTAACGGAAAGCCGTGCTAAGGTTGCAAATTCGTCGCAGGCAATTTGTATTTTTGTGGTTTCATAATCAACAGCTAGTTGCCATGTGATTTCGCGATAATCAGCGTGTGGCGTGTAAAAGCTCACGATGGTAAGGATGATTGAAAATAAAACCGTATTAATTATAACAAGATAATGACGACTGATAATGGTGCTGTAAGCAGGGCGGAAATAAATTGCTAAACAATTATTGATTACTCGGTATGCAATGAATATAAAAACAACGTCAATCAATAAAACCAGCCACACCCAAAAATCCCACGAAATCACTTCTACTAGCAAAAATAAGCCAAAAAACAGTGCTTTTATAATTTGCCATGTTGCCATGATAAAACCACCCCGTAACAGGCGATAAAGCCAATTATCTGGATTTAAATAGGTATTTATAAATGCACGCCGATGAACTAAAGCTGATTCCAACATGCTAATGGCGATGATGCCAACAATCGGTAATAAAGCGAGTATCACAAGCCAGCAATCAAGCCATACATGAACCCAATAAAACCCAAGCAATCCCAGCCATGTGAGAAATAGGCGTATTAACATGCAATTTGCTCTTAGAAAAATAAATTATTGATTATTTAACAAGCTGATTTAATTCAAAAATAGGGAGTAATATTGCTAAGACGATAACAAGGACAATTCCACCCATGACTAAAATGAGCAATGGTTCAAACAAGGCTAATAACATACCGATTAAGGTTTCTAACTCACGTTCTTGGGTAATTGCTGCGCGTTCTAACATTTTTTCTAATGCACCGCTGGCTTCGCCACTGGCAATTAAATAAACCGTCATGGGGGGAAATAAACCTGTTGCGGCAAGTGCGGTGTGTAAACTACTACCTTCACGTACTTTATTCGTTACTTCTTCAACCGCTTGGCGCATTTGACGATTCGAAACGACTTGTGCCGTGATGCGTAAGGCATCTAAAACGGGTACGCCGCTTTCTGTCAAAATGCTTAAGGTGCGCGTGAAACGGGCAACATTCATACCCCGTTCTATTCGTGAAATTAAGGGTAGTTTTAATAATAAGCGATGGTATTGAAATAAAAATTTATCATAACGGAGGAGATAACGCCCGCCAGCAATGCTACTGCCTAATAGGATTAATAAAACGATTCCCCATTCTCTGAGAAAATCGCTCACTTGAATCAATGCACGAGTTAAAAAAGGTAATTCTTTTTTAATATTAGCAAATACTTGCACGACTTGTGGTACGACATAGGCTAGTAAACCGATAACGACTAAGAGTGCGACACCTGTTAATAATGCGGGGTAAAATAACGCCATTAATGTCTTTTGGCGCATATATTGGCGATTTTCTGTATATTCTGCTAAACGTTCTAAGACGATATCTAAATGTCCTGATTGTTCGCCTGCTGATACTGTTGCACGAAATAATTCAGGAAAAACATGGGGAAAATCGCTTAACCCTTCGGCTAAACTGTGTCCTTCTAACACACGCGAGCGCACAGCTAATAATAAACTTTTTATACGTTGTTTATCCGTTTGTTCGGCGACCGCACGGAGGGTTTCCTCTAGGGCTAGACCTGAATGAACCAGTGTTGCGAGTTGGCGAGTTATCAACGCTAAGTCTGTCGCACTCACTCGAATTCCCCGTTGTCGTCGTTGTTGTTGACGGGCTTGTATTACCGTTTCAATGACTAACGGTGTTAACCCTTGTTCACGCAATTGTTGACGAATTTGACGTGGGGTATCTCCTTCTAGTACCCCTTTACGGGTACGTCCTTGTTTATCTAAGGCTGTGTAATCAAAGGCAGTCATGGGGTATGGGTTACTGTGGGTATGTTGGGTAAAAACTGTTTAAATCGGACAATCAGGATTAGCAGTATTTACAGAGTTTGGAGCCATTTTATCTGTAATTCCAACAATTGGGTTAGATGTGAAAATTTTGGTTTGGTCGGTCTTAGTGCATATCATTGAAATAACAGGGGCATTAGGCGTAACACCGCTTGACGCGATGTTACGCATATTGTGTTGCAAGTGGTCTGGGCGTTATATCTATTTGGGTATGTATTCGTGTCGAATATAACGATTGTTTAACGTGAGATGGCTCTAAATATAAAATAATTTCAGTCAGATAAATTAGAGGCCTTTTATAGTACCGTTTAGAGCGCAATTGTGTTCGTTGTGGGTTATCGGTATTGTGACGGCTCAAAATAAATTCATGGTCTGGGTTATCAATCCGTAATAGTTGTCGATTTGTGCTGAGAAACTGGCGGATTGTGGTTTCATCACATTTTTTTGCTCAGGAGCTTAGCCCCTTGCGTAATAAGCGTTGAAGCTAAAATTCCCCAGCTGGTTTGTATGGGAGTGCCATTTGTCGCCATTTAATGATGGTGAATCACCCAAATGATGTAACAAACGCATCGTGAGTCCTTTTGAATGAAAGTTAGTTAATTCAGTCTGTTATTTTAGTCACTATCAATATTCTTGCAATACTTAATTTTACAAAAACTTAATTCAATGAACGAAATTCCCTGCATTTTTCTGATGGGCCCCACTGCCGCAGGTAAAACTGACCTTGCAGTAGCCATTATTCAACAATTTCCTTGTGAAATTATTAGTGTGGATTCTGCTCTGGTTTATCGCGGGATGGACATCGGGACGGCGAAACCAACGGCGGATATTTTGTCGATTGCACCGCATCATCTGATTGATATTTGCGACCCCCTAGAGGCTTATTCCACTGCCCGTTTTTGCAAAGAGGCATTAGCACATATTCAACATATTCAGGCTAAGGGGAAAATTCCTTTATTAGTGGGTGGTACAGGCTTGTATTTTCGTAGTTTACAACAGGGATTATCTGATTTACCGCCAGCCGATGCTTGCGTGCGAGAGCGTTTAAATCAAGAACTGGAAACATTTGGATTAGCGGCATTACATGCGCGTCTTGCACAGGTTGACCCAGTCGCGGCGCAACGGATTCACCCCAACGACCCGCAACGGATTCAGCGTGCTTTAGAAGTGTATGAAATTTCTGGCGTTTCAATGACTGAATGGTACGCAAATACGGAGAAAGCATGGTCATTGCCCCATGTGCTTAAATTCGTTATTGCACCTGCGCAGAGAGAAGTATTACATGCTAAAATAGCAAAGCGGTTTAAACTCATGTTGGAACAAGGGCTAGTCAATGAAGTAGAAACCTTGTTTAAACGTGGCGATTTGCACTTGAGTTTGCCCGCCATGCGAGCGGTGGGTTATCGCCAAGTATGGCAGTATCTTGCAGGAGAGTTGGATTACGCGGGTATGGTTGAACAAAGCATTACGGCAACACGTCAGCTTGCTAAACGGCAATTAACGTGGTTACGGGCTGAGGCGGATGCTACTTGGTTTGATAGCCAACAAACCGATATGACCGAACACGTGTTGAAAAGGCTTGTAAAAATCCCCATGCTTTCTCAAAGTACGTCAATAATAAAGTAGCGGGTGGCTCAATTAACCACTCTAAAAAAACGAATGTCCTATTAAGAAGATAATAAGACGGAGAATAAAACTATGAGTAAAGGGCAGTCATTGCAAGACCCTTTTTTGAATGCCTTGCGTAAAGAACGTGTGCCAGTGTCTATTTACTTGGTCAATGGTATTAAACTGCAAGGGCAAATTGAATCTTTTGACCAATTTGTAGTCTTACTCAAAAATGCTGTTAGCCAAATGGTTTATAAACATGCGATTTCTACAATCGTTCCTGCACGCAATGTTAAGATTCCGCATGAAGATTTAATGCAAGATGAGAATGGTTAGATATTAGCGATTTGTGATAATCGCTGATAAATATAATGTGAATGTTCTAGGTGATTATCACAAATTTACAAGGGGTATAAAGTCTCGTGTTTGAACGCCCGCGCACAGGGGAACGTGCCTTATTAGTGCATATCACCATTCATCAATTTACTGAACAAGCCAGTTTGGAAGAATTTACCGAGCTTGCCAGTTCAGCGGGTGCTATTCCTATCCTTCAAATTACAGGCACTCGTCCAATGCCAGACCCTGCCTTATTTGTCGGTAAAGGCAAATTGCAGGAGATTCTTGACGCAATTAAAGCCAATGATATTGAAATTGTTTTGTTTAACCACTCGCTAAGTCCGATTCAAGAACGTAACTTAGAAAAAGCCTTGCAATGTCGTGTATTAGACAGAACAGGACTTATTTTGGATATTTTTGCGCAACGAGCGCGCTCATTTGAAGGTAAATTACAAGTTGAATTGGCGCAGTTACAGCATTTATCCACCCGTTTAATTCGTGGTTGGACACATTTGGAACGGCAAAAAGGGGGGATTGGGTTGCGTGGACCCGGTGAAACCCAATTAGAATTAGACCGTCGTTTAATTGCAGGACGGATTAAAAATATTCATAAACGGTTAGAAAAAGTAAATCAACAGCGAGAAATTAGTCGACGTGCAAGACAACGCGCTGAAATTCCTGTTATTTCTCTTGTAGGTTATACGAATGCAGGAAAGTCCACTTTATTTAATCGCTTAACCAACGCTAATGTTTACGCGGCAAACCAACTGTTTGCAACCCTAGATGCAACCTTGCGACGAATTGATTTACCTGATAAAACGCCACTTATTTTGGCGGATACCGTTGGATTTATTCAACAACTCCCCCATGATTTGGTAGCTGCCTTTCGTGCGACCTTAGATGAAACCCGTTTAGCCACTTTATTATTACATGTTGTAGATGCCAGTGACCCTGAACGACAAGATAGAATTTCTCAAGTTAATCAGGTGCTAACTGATATTGAAGCGCGACATGTCAGCCAAATTTTGGTGTATAACAAGGTTGATAAACTCGGCGATGAACAACCGCATGTAGAGCGTGATGAATCAGGGCGTATCTGCAAGGTATGGCTTTCTGCGGTTACGGGTGCAGGTATTGATCTGTTGTTTATGGCACTTAGCGAACAATTGCATGAAATAAATATTCAACAATGGGTGTGTGTTCCCGCAAATAATGGACAATTACGCTCGCGTTTATACCAAATCAGTACTGTTTTAGAAGAAGAACATGCCGAGAATGGTGATAGTTTGCTAAAAATCCAACTCTTACCCAAGACTTTAACTCAATTACTTGAATCAGAAAAAGATTTACAAGTAGTGGATGAGCCTACAGGTCTGCCTAAAGCTTCCTAGAATAACGATTTTTGATCGTGGAAAGCACTCCATAACGCATGAAATTTGAATGGGATACGACAAAAGAAGCCATTAACATACAAAAACATAGCATTTCGTTTGAGCAAGCCGCTTACGTTTTTGCAGATCCCTTCGCATTAACCTTATATGATAGTGAACATTCTGATCATGAGGACAGGTAGATACTATTAGGCAAATCACTTAATGATGTTATTTTGCTTGTCGTCCATACTTTTAAAAATAATAATGGTGAAGAGGTCGTGCGCATCATCAGTGCTCGCAAAGCGACCAAAAAAGAAAAACAAACCTATCAGCAAAGGTGTCTAAAATGAAAGATAAATATGATTTCAGCAATGCTGAACAAGGAAAGTTTTATAGACCACTAGAAGAATTAGATATCCCCATTTATTTAGATAATGAGGTAAAAGCCTTTTTTATTCAAAAATTACGGGCACGGGCTAAAGATCAATCTTTTTCTTTAAATGAAATGATTAATGCACTTCTTAAAAAAGACATAGAAATTTCAATTCAACTAATAAGCTAGATATGGTTTGATGCTTCGGCTGATGGTTTTGCTACTTACACGGTGCAGATTTCATCAGTATTTCTTGTGTTCAAGCTACGTTTTGACTGTAGGTTCAGTAAAACGAAACCATTATGGGTCGGTTTAGAAAAGCAATTAATACAATTTTTGGCATCGCAATACTGGGTGGAATCTCATATTACACATACAATTTCGCAAGTGCAGAGTCTAGGATACGTGCGGTATGTGCTGAAATTCAGCAGGGAATGACCACAAAAGAACTGCAAGCGTTTGCCTTAACACATGGGCTGTCTTCGTTTAAGTTAAAAGAATCAGGTATTAACTACGTTGTTGAAACCAAAACCTATGGTCGTTTCGGATGCAAAGTTATTACAGAATCAGGCTTTATTAAAGAATCAGAGTACAATTTTGCGGACTAAAAAAAGCATGATAAATACGGGTGTGTAATGGCACATTGCTAAACAAGATTCTGGCACGGCATTGTTTTTGTTAAAGCAGATGCGCTACAAAAACGCTAGTTGTGAGATGATTACTTAACGATTTAATTCAAACAAATACGGAGTAGCATACATGGCTTGGAACGAGCCGGGTAATAACGGTAATAAAGACCCTTGGGGACATCGTAAAAACGAGCAAGGCCCTCCCGATCTGGATGAAATCCTGAAAAAAATACAAGACAAACTGAATAGTTTGTTTGGTGGCGGTTCGGGTGGTTCTGGCATGGGCAATATGGGGGATATGGGCAAAGGTCTTAGTTGGTCATTGCTGGCAATGATTGCAGTTGGATTACTCTTTCTCTGGAGTATGTTTGGCTGGTACGTTGTGCAACCTGCTGAACAAGGGGTAGAAACTCGTTTTGGTCGCTATATCAATACAACAACGCAAGGTTTAAATTGGCACTTCCCTTACCCGATTGAAAGCGTTCAGAAAGTCAATGTTGAACAAGTTCGCGCTATCACTCACCGTGCCTTAATGTTGACTCAGGACGAAAATATTGTTGATATTGAATTGGTTGTGCAATACCGTGTTGCAAATGCACGGGATTATCTATTCAACGTTAATGACCCTGACGGTACGTTACAACAAGCTACCGAAAGTTCTTTGCGTGAAGTGGTTGGCACAAGCGAAATGGAAAAGGTCTTAACCAGTGAACGCGATAAAGTGACACTGAAAACTAAAGACTTAATCCAAGTGATTATCGACCGTTATAAAACGGGTTTGGTTGTCATTAGCGTTAATATGCAAAATGCCCAACCGCCTACCGCCGTACAAGCCGCATTTGCTGATGTTATTAAAGCACGAGAAGATGAAGAACGTGACAAAAACCGTGCGCAAGCCTATGCAAATGGCGTATTACAGCGTGCAACAGGACAATCCGAGCTTTTACGGCAAGAAGCACAAGCCTATAAAGCAGTGGTTATTGCACGGGCAGAAGGTCAAACTCAACGCTTTCTCAGCATCTTAACTGAGTATGAAAAAGCCCCTGAAATTACTCGTAAACGTCTGTATATAGAAACCATAGAGTCTGTATTAAGTAACTCAACAAAAGTAATGGTTGATGTAAAAGGTGGAAATAACGTTATGTTGTTGCCGTTAGATAAGTTATTCGCAGGTCGTACCGTCACGACTGTACCAACGGACACAACACAACCTGCCGTGCCTAGCGCGACAGCACTGCCACCCTTTACCGTATTTCCGCAATCATCCACTTTACAGCCTATTGAGAGACCCTCTCGTGATGATAATCGCACCACTACCAGAGGAAACCCCTAATGTTACAAAATAAAATGGTTCTTGGGGTTATCAGTATTGTTGTTTTATTAATTATGATGATGTCCCTTTTTTATGTACAAGAAACGGAAAAGGCTTTAAAACTCCAATTCGGACGGGTGGTTAAGGCGGATTATAGTCCGGGACTGCATTTTAAAATCCCGTTTTTCCAAACGATTCGTAAGTTTGATGGTCGTATTCAATCGTTTGATTCTAATCCGCAACATTTTTTAACGGGAGAACAAAAAAATCTGATTGTTGACTCCTTTATCAAATGGCGCATTACGGATACAGAAGCCTATTTAAAAAGCGTAGGTGGTAATCCAATCAATGCAGGACGACGCTTGTCAGAATTTATTGCCGATGGTTTACGCAGTGAATTTGGTAAACGCACGATTCAAGAAGTGGTTTCGGGTGATAGAGCGAAAATCATGGACATTATCACGGCTGAGGCAAATCGTCGTGGTAGTGAATTCGGGATTGAAGTTGTTGACGTGCGGATTAAACAAATCAACTTGCCCGATGATGTCAGTACATCTGTTTATCAACGGATGGATGCAGCACGGGAACAAGTCGCAAAAGAATTGCGTTCACGTGGGGAAGCCGCAGCCGTTCGAATTCGTGCAGAGGCAGACAGAGAAAATATGGAAATTATCTCTAAAGCTGAACGTGATGCTGAGCAAATTCGTGGGGAAGGAGACGCAACAGCCACTGAAATTTATGCGCGTGCCTTTAATCGCAATGTTGATTTCTATACGCTGACCCGTAGCTTAAACGCTTACCGTGAAGTTTTTAATTCAAAAGATGATGTATTGGTTATTGAACCAAACTCAGACTTTTTTAAATTCTTTAAAGGCTTAGACCCTATTATAGCCCCGAAAGAATAATAATCTTGATTGATAAACGACGGATACTTTACGCTGTGTCACTAAGCGACCGATACAGCCACAAGTATCCGTTATCATGTCAACTCATGGCACTTCATCACGGTTATCTTAATGCGGTTATTTTTCTTACATGATCTGGACTGAATTTGGTATTGCCTTCGCCCTACTGATGGTTATTGAAGGTATGACACCCTTTCTTAATCCGTCAAGGTTTCGCCAGACGCTCCGTGCGGTGGCTGAATTGAACGATAAAACCCTGCGTATGATGGGTTTTGTTAGCATGTTATTCGGTTTACTCTTACTTTACCTTATCCATTAATGAATCATCAGGATCGCTGGTTACTCCCCGCAGGTATTACCGATGCCCTGCCTGAAGAAGCGGCACATCTGGAACACTTGCGCCGCACACTCTTAGACCTTTATACAACATGGGGTTATGAACTTATCATTCCTCCCATGATTGAATATTTAGATTCCCTCCTCGTTGGCGCAGGTCATGACCTCGATTTACAAACCTTTAAATTGATAGACCAATTAAATGGGCGTTTAATGGGTATTCGAGCAGACATGACCCCACAAGCCGCACGGATTGATGCGCATCGCTTAAAACGTGAGATACCGAGTCGTCTTTGCTATCTTGGCACTGTATTACATACCCGTCCAACAGGGTTTACAGGTACTCGTTCCCTGCTACAAGTCGGTGTAGAACTATACGGACATGCAGGGATAGAAAGCGATGCAGAAATTTTATCCCTCCTGCTGACCACCCTAAAAACAACGGGTGTACAAGCCTTTCATGTGGATGTTGGACATGTGGGGATTTATCGCGCCTTAGTCGAACAAGCCCACTTAAACAGTGAGCAAGAAAGCCAACTTTTTGCCGCCATTCAACGCAAATCGCGCACAGAAATTCATGATTTATTAACGATATGGCAAGTATCACCCCTATTACAACAACAACTCACTGCCTTAATTGAACTTAATGGTGATGTCAGTATTCTTGCAGAAGCGCGTCAAGCCCTTGCCCCAGCACCTGCTGAAGTCCTAGAGGCATTAAATAGCCTAGAACAGCTCAATAAGCACTTAAGCAATTTTACCTTGCATTTTGACCTTGCGGAATTAAGAGGTTACAACTACTACACAGGGTTAGTATTTGCTGCTTATGTGCCTGAACATGGACAAGCTATTGCACTGGGTGGGCGTTACGACAATATTGGTAAAGCCTTTGGCAATGCCCGTCCTGCCACAGGTTTCAGTACCGATTTACGCATTCTGGCAGAACTAACCACCATTCCACCCATCAGAAAAACCGCCATTTTTGCGCCAGCAGGATTAGATGCTGCGTTACAAACCCATATCCAACAACTTCGTCAAGTTGGGGAAAATGTTATTCAAGCCTTACCTAATCAACAGGGTGATGCGCTGGCAATGGGTTGTAACCGCGAATTATGTTGGCAAGCAGGACAATGGCAAGTTCGTAATATTGATTAAATACAATAAAATGTCTGAATCAGGCTGTTCAAAATTAACCGCATTATAAAGACAAATAGCAGGCTACTTTTAACAAAGTTAATTCTGAATATCTTGATTCAGACAGAAATAATAAATTATCCACCGCTCGACTTATTCAATATAAATAACTTCGCAGACTTATTTCACCTACTTCTAAAGTTTAGAGAGTCACTATTATGGGTAAAAATGTCGTAGTCATCGGCACACAATGGGGCGATGAAGGCAAAGGCAAAATCGTGGATTTATTAACCGACCGAGCCGCAGCGGTTATTCGTTTTCAAGGTGGACACAATGCAGGTCACACCCTTGTGATTGACGGCAAAAAAACCGTATTACACTTAATTCCTTCTGGTATTTTACGCGACAAAGTGCTGTGTTTAATTGGCAATGGGGTTGTCCTCTCCTTACAAGCCCTGATGGAAGAAGTCGAGTTTTTAGAAAAGAGCGGTATTCCTGTTCGTGAACGCTTGCGTATTAGCGATGCAGCACCTTTATTAATGCCCTACCATGTTGCCTTAGACCAAGCCCGTGAAAAAGCACGCGGTGAAAGTAAAATCGGCACAACAGGGCGTGGGATTGGTCCTGCGTATGAGGATAAAGTTGCGCGCCGTGCCTTACGGGTTAGCGACTTATTTCATCGTGAACGGTTCGCTGCTAAACTAGGGGAAGTGCTTGATTATCATAATTTTGCCTTACAACACTATTATAAAGTCCCTGTCATCGATTTTCAAAAAACCTTAGATGAAACCCTTGCGTTAGCCGATAAAATCGCACCGATGGTGATGGATGTAACGAGCTTAGTTGGACAACTGCAAAAAGACGGTAAAAACATTATGCTAGAAGGCGCGCAAGGCACGATGTTAGACATAGACCAAGGAACATATCCTTTTGTAACTTCTTCTAACACCACAGCAGGCGGTGCGGCAACAGGCAGTGGCATAGGTCCTAAAGATTTACATTATATTTTGGGCATCACCAAAGCCTACAGCACCCGTGTTGGTGCAGGGCCTTTTCCTACAGAGTTATTTGATGAAATTGGTGAATACCTGACCAAGCAAGGTAATGAATTCGGCGCGACAACTGGCAGACGCAGACGGTGCGGTTGGTTTGATGCGACGGCTTTACGTCGTGCTAAGTTAATTAATAGTTTAACGGGTGTTTGCATCACTAAATTAGATGTTTTGGATGGTTTGGATAGCGTGCGCATAGGCATAGGCTACCGTTGCAATGGACAAGAATTATATCTTGCCCCCACTGGTGCGGATGCTATCGCTAACTGTGAACCGATTTATATCGACATGCCCGGTTGGAAAGAATCCACGATTGGGATTCGTCGTTATGAAGATTTACCCGCGAATGCCAAAGCCTACTTGGAGAAATTGGAAGAGTTGATAGAAGTACCTATTGCCATGATTTCTACAGGGGCAGAGCGTAATGATACGATTATTAAACAACACCCATTTGATTTATAAAGTATTATTTATGTAGAATGCGTGTTAAAAAGACGGATACTATTGTTTAAAGCGGTGGTATCCGTATGACTAAATGGCTTTGTTTGTAATAATATTAGTGCGTTATGGTGCGAAAAATCAGATGTTCGCTTTTATTGACGGAATCGCGATTAGAAGAAAAAACCGATTTTTAAAGTGTGTTTTGAACTAAGCACGACTGAGCAGTTTTCCATAAAATAAGAGGAAATCCTTTAAAATCAAGAAGAGAGTTCTACTTTTCGAGGTGTCGAAAAAGCGATGATTTTTGAAAAAAAGATTGTTATAACTTATTGATTTTATGAATAAAAAATCTATGCAAAAAACGTGCAAAAGAGTTCTACTTTTTAGAGGAAAAAAACGTTCAAAAAAGGGCTTGCAAGCTACGATAAATTATGAGATTATTTTCAGCGTCGGGGTTAACAGCCGGTTCGCCAATGCAGGCGATTGAAACAAGCGTGTAACCAGTCCGTTGTTCAAACTCCCATATGGTTTGTTAACAGCCGGTTCGCCAATGCAGGCGATTGAAACCCTCCAGCAGACGCTGAATATACCGAGTGTACGTTAACAGCCGGTTCGCCAATGCAGGCGATTGAAATGAAAAAACCTCAGCACTTAAAAAGTACTGAGGTTTTTTTATGCCTATCGTCTTATCCCCTGCTGTCCCTCATTGGATACACACCACACAACTTATATACCTGATGCACGCTAATTGCGTTTTTTAACACAAGACCTCATAAAATCCCACCGCGTTTAATATCTAAGTACCGATTAACAATATGAATCGCTAATTGTTCAGGTTCAGTATCTACGAATATAACCCCTTTATTTTTAAAATTTTCTTGTGATTGCGAGCGATGTCCTAAGTATTCATGAATAGCGGCATAACGTAAGGCATCATTAAACTGCATGACGGGAGCATCTAAAACTTCATTTAAGATTTTTTCGCGTAAACTGGCCAGTAGCACCAAATGTTTTGCACGTAATAGTTTGAGTGCAATAGTTAATTCTTCATTATCTTCATCGCGTAAATTAGAAATAAGAATAATTAAAGCGCGTTTTTGATGATGTTTTAGCAATTGTTCAACCGCGTTTAAGTAGTCGCTCGTGCGCAGCGTCGGTTGTAAATCGTACAGCGTATTAAGCACTAAATTAACGGTATTCATGCCTTTACGCGGTGCAATCCAACGTGATTCTGTCCCGCTAAAAGTTAATAATCCCAGTGCATCACCCTGACGTAAGGCAACGTAAGATAACAATAAAACGGCATTTAACGTGTGGTCAAAATGAGATAATGCGCCATCTTGTGTCGCCATCCGCCGTCCGCAATCAATAAGAAAGATAATTTGTTGGTCGCGTTCATCTTGATATTCTTTAGAAATAAGCTTTTTTAAGCGTGAAGTTGCATTCCAATTGATTTGACGCAAAGAATCACCCGCTCGATATTCGCGTAATTGATGAAATTCTAAGCCTTCACCACGTCGGGGACGTTTACGAATGCCTAATTGCCCTAACCGATTTTCTATGGCAAATAGAGCGTATTTAGTCACCGCTGCAAAATTTGGGTAAACTTTAATGGCTTGTGGAATAGCTTGATAATAATAACGTTTCCATAAATGCAGAGAAGAATGCAGCAGTAGGTGTACACCGTTAAAATGTAAATTGCCACGCTGTTGTGGGCAAAATTGATATTGAGTGGCAACCCCTGTATTTGCTTGTAAATAAAGCGTTTGTGGCAAGTTTTCAATATCAGCTTGTGGCGGGTAATCATCTATTATTTCAATTTGTTGGTCAGCTTTATATCGGCTAAAAATTGTTAGCTCAACATCACACCAAACGCCCAAAGCCAATGACCCCGCTGCTTTACGGGTCACGTGTGGAAAAGTCTGCATCCAGAGTTGCAATAAGTCATATAGGGCAATAATTAATAACATACCGCCCATGATTGCCCATAGCATCAACAAACGCGGAAATATGCTGGTGCATATCGCAAACAATAACCAACCAAACAGTAACCAAAGCAGTAAAGGAGCGGGGCGCACAGTTTATAAACCTTCTACCGATTCTAAAACAAGGCTAAAGGTATCTCCCCGTTCTTCATGTTCTACACGCACGGGTAAGTAGTGAAGTTTAGGGGCTGACCAGATAGTTGTTTTACGCTTGCCGTTTTCTGATAGGCGTTCATATTTAAGGGCATTTAACTCGCCTAAGCCTGTATCAATGATGTCGTCCCCCAAATACTTGGGAATGTAGGTTTTAACTTCTCCTTTGTCCACAATGGCGTATTGTAAATCTCGTTTGCCTGCTTGCAATTCTTGCATCAGGATAATTTGATACAACATCATATCCACTACGCCATCTTCAATATGAATGTCCCAAGGTTTTTCAGGGGCAATATTTTGCGCGGTGTGTTTTTCCCAGTCAAAAATAATATGAATAAACTTTTGTTTTTTAGAGCCTTGTTGGCTATAAATATATTCTAGCGGACGCGCATTATTGTTGATTAAGTCAAAAATGCTCTTTTCTTCAATCACATCATCCCGAAATAAGGCAGCAACCCCCACAGTATTACTTTTTGCTTCAAAGACATAACGTCCATCAGCTTGGCGATATAAACGCCGTGTACCTTCCCCAACGGTAACGCCTTTAGCATAAACCGTGTAGTGGGCAGTAAACGGGGGCGGAAAGGCATCATCAGCCCATAAAGGGGCAATGCAACCAAGGTGTAAAACCAAAATAAAAAATCTGAACATGACAACAATCCTTATGCCTACAATGAAATTAAAATTTGTATCAGTGTGAATAAATTGGCACTGATGACAACACAGTCTATTGTTACATATTAGATTATAAGTGGCGATGACTGCTCACTCTACTGGCAGAAAATATATGTTACAAACCCGTTATTTATCTATTGATGGTTCGCAAGGTGAGGGCGGTGGGCAAGTTTTACGGTCTTCACTGGCATTATCTATTTATACGCAACAAGCATTTCATATTCATCATATTCGCGCCAAACGCAAAAATCCCGGTTTACAGGCGCAACACTTAACGGCTGTGCGAGCTGCAAAAATGGTCAGTAATGCCCATGTTGAGGGGGATGTTATTGGCTCTGGTGAACTGTGGTTTACACCGAATTTGGCACAAGGGGGGCGGTATCGTTTTAATATCGGGACAGCGGGTAGTACAACATTGGTTTTACAAACGGTTTTGTATCCTTTGTTGTTAGCAGAACATCCTTCGCATTTGGTTTTATCGGGTGGCACGCATAACACCGCCGCACCGCCATTTGAATATTTAACAACGGTTTTATTTCCGTTATTACAAAAAATGGGTTGTCAGGTGACAGCAACATTAGATAATTATGGGTTTTATCCAAAAGGCGGTGGACAAATAACCGTAGATATTCAACCAACAAGGGTATTGCAGGGACTAACATTATTACAGCGGGGAGAATTATTACAACAAGAAGCGCAAGCGTTGATTACGGGCATTCCCGCACATGTTGCCGAGCGTGAATTAGCACAGGTGAAAAAGAAATTACGCTGGGCGGATAGTTGCCTTAAATTTATGCCAGTTGCATCGGGTTATGGGACTGGGAATATCTTATTGTTATTTTTGCATTATGCGCAGGTAAGCGAGTTATTTAGTGGTGTAGCGCAACGGGGATTAAAGGCAGAAGCGGTGGCAGAACATGCCATTGTGGCATTACAAGCGTATCAAGCGGCGGATGTCCCTGTAGGCGAGCATTTGGCTGACCAATTGTTATTACCGTTGGCATTTGCAGGCAAAGGGCAATTTTTAACGGTAGCCCCCAGTCAACACACATTGACGCATTGCGAAATTATTCAGCAGTTTTTAGGGCTTAAGATTCAAATAGAGCAGGTTACATCCAGTCAGTATTTAATTACCGTAGGATAAGTTTGTAACTCAGGCTGTTTTTTAACTTGATAATAAAGGCGCGACGAATCGCGCCCTTAGCGTCAGGTGTAAAAAGCTATGGTTGGATTTCTATGTGTATCGTGCTGGGTTCATTGTGCATAACCAGCGTTCCGTCAGATAAACGATAACCAAAAACCACTTTTAACGTGCCGATTGCTACAAAGTGTCCTGTGTATAAATCCATTTCTTGAATGGGTTCTAAAACCACACTTTGTTTAAAAGGGATTAGGTTTAAGGGTTTTTCGTCCCACGCAAAGATTTGTCCTTTGCTATCTGTCATAAAGTAGCTAATAAAGCGATTATCGGCATACCAGTAGGGTGAATATACAAATAAATCAGCGGTTTTTCCCACATGTTCAGGGGCAACGAATATACGTCCTCTGATGTTGACCGTATCCGCTAATTTTTGGGTTGTTTTGATAACATAGGCCTGATTAAGCACGGAAATACCACCAACAAATTGGCTGTCGACGGTTATCACTTTTCCTGTTGCATCATAAGCGGTAAGGGTATCTAAACGGGGTAATATGATGTTTTTATCGATGATAACATTGTCTTCAACTATCACATTTTCGCCTAAAATCACACCGCTTAAATGACTACCCGTTTTAATGCGAACATTGTTAAGCATGGCTGGCGCATTTGGGTTGCCATAAATTCGCCCTTGTAAAATCCCGCCTGTCAGTGTGGCATTTTCCATAAAGCGGACATTGGCAATATAACCATCAACTAAACTACTATTCAAAATAACCCCTGCTAAAATCCCACCTTGTAAATACCCACCCTTAAAGTCTATGTCTGTCAAGATGCCTTGATTATGGACATAACCCGTTAAAATCCCGCCTGTTATACGTCCTGTTGTTTTAACGAGAATATTGCTTAACCAGCCTTGATTAAGAACGGTTGTTGCAATTACTAGATTGCTGATATTTCCTTGTGGTAACACGGTAAGTGCTTGGGTTATTTCACGCAATTGGGCATTGCACAGGGTGTTTACTGTACCTGTCAGTGGACATAGTGGCGTTGTCGCTGTTGTGGTAGTAATGGGCATGAACACCGCTTCGCAATGGATATTAGTTGTCATATTTACCGTTTGACCGCAGCTTGCATCACCCGTCCAATGGATAAATTGATAACCTGTATTAGCAATCGCGTTGAGCGATAGTATCGTGCCACTGTCTACGATAACACTGCAGTCATCAGGACACGTCACGCTTGCCATTTGCACTGTTCCAAAAGGAGAAGGTGTAACTGTTAGGGTGTAAGTGAGCGGTGTTGTAGGGAGTAATTTATCAAATTGTGCAATACAGTTTGTATCAGCGGTTAAAGTAAACGGACTTGCACACAGTGCATTATTCCAAGTGATAAATTGCGAATCAGAATTTGCAATCGCGTTCAGATTAATAAGCGTTTCGTTGGGGTACATGCCTGCACCAGTGCCATTAATCATCCCTGTTCCTGTCCCTGTAGTCTGTAAATAAAGGGTATAGCTTAATGTTGTTGGTGGCGGTGGGGTTACGGGGTTACTTTCAAATTGTGCAATACATACTGTGTCAGCAGTCAAATTAAATGGACTCGCACACAGTGCATTATTCCAAGCGATAAATTGCGAATCAGAATTTGCAATCGCGCTTAGATTAATAAGTGTTCCACTGGGATATGTACCCGCATTGGCACCACTGATGACACCTGAACCTGTCCCTGTTGTTGTTAAACTCAGGGTGTATTGTTGCGGTATAACTTTTAAATCAAACGTAGCGGTGCAAGTTGTGTTTACGTCTAACACAAATGTAGCTGCGCAAGTGCTGGGTGACCAGCCGATAAAGTCTGAATCAGCATTAGCTAGGGCGGTTAAGCTGATACGAGTACCACTAGGATAATTGCCCGCACTTGTCCCACTGATCGTGCCACTGCCTGTTCCGACGACCTTAATAGCCAAGCTGTAGTCACCTGATGTGGGCGGTGTAACTGGCGTAACAACCGCTGCCGTAAACGTTGCAGCACAAATGGTGTTAGCCGTTAATGTATTACCTGATACAAATGTTGGTGTACATGACCAACCTGAGAAACTCGCGCCACCTGTGGGTGTTGCCTGCAAATTCACGGTGCTTGTACTGACATAGGTTAAGCAGTTTGTACCACAACTTGTTCCCGCAGGTGTGCCACTACTGCTAATTGTTCCCGTTCCTGTGCCTGTTGTTGTAAGGCTTAATTGATAGGCTACCGTGGGGGTTAAACCAATCACAACAGGGTCGTGGTCAGAAGAGCGATAACCATCAGCAGCATACAAACTGGTTAGTTGTCCTGCCGATTTGTACTCTGTGTTGTAATCTAAAGAAATAGGTTCATCTGCATTAATGTGCCAATCTGTTACGCCATTAATTTGTGGGGTTAGTGAAGCACTGCTTAACGCATGGTCTAAATAGCCCCATAAACCATCATATTGATAACCATAGGCATTAACACCACTGTGTTCGGTGACTAAATTGGTATAACCCGCTGCTTTAATTAACGTGATGGGGTCTTCTTCAGCATAAGAATTTAAATCACCAATGATTAATATATCATCATCGCCACTGTTGACTTTTACTGTGTTATCAATGAAATTCAACAGGGTTGTGGCTTGTGTTTGTCGTTTTGCATTCCAACAACTTTGTCCATCGCCACTGTCTTCATTTGCTGTATCTGTGCCTGTTGTAGGACAACTGCCTTTAGATTTAAAGTGATTGACAATAACCGTGAATTTTTCTATTCCAACTTGAAAGGTTTGTGCTAGAGGACGACGGTCAAAAATTGCATCCGTGCTAGTCATCGCTGCCCCTGCGGGGGTAACAACAGCGGATTTATAAATCAAGGCAACTTTAATTGCATCCGTTCCCATCACGTTGACTGTACTAAGTGCTGTATCAGGGTCGATAAAACTGTAGGTATCTGCTCCCATTGCACTATTTAAACCATTAACTAAATCTTGTAACGCACTGCTTGCATCATAGCCATCGTTTTCCATTTCCATAATACCCACAATATCAGCGTTAATTGCTTGAATTGCCGCAATTGTTTTTGCCCGTTGACGCGCAAATTCTGTCGCATCAGTTGCACCACGGCAATTATCATTATTCGCGGTACCGCCTACGCCTAGCGTACATGCTGTAAAGGTATTAAAGTAATTTAGGACATTGAAACTAGCCACTTTTACCGTTCCACCAACGCTTGTAGGGGTTGCCGTGCGTGGGTTACTGGCGATAAAACTGACGCTAGCGGTGGGTTGTACACGATATAAGTTGTAGTTGTAATTTAAAATTCCTGATAAACCTGTCACGGTATCGCCACCACGAATTGAATGACTGGCACTTAAGCCATGTGGTGCAGGGTCTGGGTTTTGGCTGGTTAGACCGTCATCTAAGGTAATTTGATTGAGCAGGTTTTGCGCTTGTAAGGTACTCGCGTTAACACCCGGTGTGGTGACATTCGTTGGCTGTGACAATCGCCCATTTGCGGACAGTAATATTTCACCATAACGTCCTAAAGTGTAATTACTGGAAACATACAATGTTTGCGAGAAAATCACTAACATGCCTTCAAACCGTTCTAAATAATCCACTCCTGCGATGGCTGATGGAACAGGAAGTGTAACCGTTGAGGCACTGGGTAAGCTGTTTCCTGTACTTAAAACGTTAATGCTTAGTGTGCCCCCTAATTGGGTTTGATTGCTGTATTCGCTAATCGTGCCTGTTACTCGTACTTTATCGCCAACACTCACAGCCGTTGTACATGTATTGCAATAAACAAAAATCCCTTCGGACGTTGTCACATCTGCATCAATATCGGCATCTTCTTCTTGAACATAAAAACCTTTGCCCTCAGTACTGCCTTGAAAATCACCAACAACAATCCCTTCTATTACTTGCGTTCCTGTAAGGCTGGTAGCCGCACCATTACCTTGTAACGTATGAATTTTACTGATAACAGGCGGTGTGCCTAAATTCACAATTTCGCTACGGAATTTTTTATGATTACTATTGGGTAAATCTTTCGCAATCGTCCCATCGGCGTAATAAATCATGTCTCCTGTGTCGATTAAAAATTGCACGTCTTGATTATCCCAAGCGGTTAATGTTGCACCTGTGGGTAATGCCACAATGGTTTCATAACTGCCATCGGTAATAATGGGTAAATTCGTACTGCGTTCATCAGGTGTATCCAGCGCATTGCCTGACCATGTGTAAAGTTTAAAATTGCCCGTCCCATCCGCAGAGCCTGCAATCAGTAAACATCCGGCTGTGTTGCATTCCATGCTCCGAATACCCCGTCCGCCCAATTCCAATTGAATCGGTGCGCCAAACGTGGCAGAGCCTGATACACCACCCGACGCATCGCCAAGCGTTGTAAAATTTGTTACGGGGATAATTAAGGCTTTGGTGCGTGTGTTGGTAGGAACGATAGGGGCGCGAAAAGCAAGATAAACTGTATCTGTACTATTTGGGGCAATGCTAAAACCTTCTATATTAAAACCGCCCGTTGTTTCAGGAATAACCCCTGCGGCCGCACTGGCACTAAGACCGAAGAAATTTGCACCTAATCCGTGTGCATTGCTACTGTCCCATGCGATTAAATCGTCTTCAAGATATTTATAATAATGCTCAAATGTCAGTGTGGCAGTTGTGCCTGTACCGCTTAATGTTGTTGTAAATAACCGTTCACGATTGGGTTTATCATTTCCCGAACTGTTATTACTGTGTGAACCTAACCAGTAAAGGCTATTCCCAACACGGGTGGAGGCTTCAATATCCACTTCTGAACTGCCACTTAGACCTAAACTGCTGGTGAAATCAAAGCTCGCGACAGGTAATCCTGAATTAGCACGATTGTATAAACGAATCGTTTGGTCTTCATCATCAGCAACCAGCATGTAATCCGTGTCTATGGCTATTGCGCTGGAGGCATCTGCTTTGCCACTGTGAAAACGGGTTGTGGTTGGTGTTGTTGAGGCAGCCGAAACCGCATAATTCAATACATAATCAGCCATATTTGTGCCATCACTAACGGTAACGGTAATCGTGCTATAACCAACACCAACGGGATTAATTTTTACATTGACGGCGGCTGTACCACTACCTGCAATGGTTAAATTGGTATTGGGAACAACACTGCTGTTACTACTACTCGCCGTTACGCTGGTTGTAGCAATGCCATCACTATCAGCAATAATAAAATCAATCCCTGCGTTTTTAACTGCGTCAGTGCTATCGTTCAGTGCGGCTGTAATGGCAAAAGGAGAGGCAGGCGCGATGCTGACACCACCATCAATATAATCATCTGTATTCGTACCAAAACTAATACTAGGTGCTGTACCTACAGGAGCGGCAATGGTCGTAAAACTAATTATCTGATTAGTTGCCATATTATCGGCTGTACCGTCTTTATCTGTCACTTGTCCTGCAATAACGGTTACGGTACAACTTGTTGTATTAGGTAGCGTCGTACTGGGGGTTAAGATAACCGTACTGACGTTATTGGCAGGTAACCCAGTAAAAGATTGCGCCGTTGCAGTAGGACACTCTACTGTCACCGCAGCAGCCGTTAAATCAACGGGTTCGTCAAAGTTTAAGGTGATGGTACTGCTGGTTGCGACATTGGTCGCACTGTCACTAGGGACTGATGAAATAACTGTAGGGGCGGTATCGGTTGTTGCGAGTGTAATAGCAGTTGTAATATCGCTTAGAACAGAACTTGTTGACAAAGTAATCGATGAACCTGTACGTGCCGTTGTCCATGTTGCTGTATTTGTATTGTAAACCCCTGTTAGTTTCGTAAACCCAGAACCTGCTGGGTCTGAAAAAATAAAGGTATTTGTACCATTGCCAAATGTACCTTGTGCATTATCATATAAGTCATTGGTAGGTAATGTATAACCCCCAGTTGCGGGTTTTGCAGAACCGACACCTGTTCCAAAAAAAACCGCATCTACAGGGACTGTGCTAGCAGTAATACTGCTCACTGCGACATCAAAAATAGCAATCCCATCTGCATTTCCGCCGCCATTGCCTAACACGCCACTAGATGCGGCTGTGCCGAAGCTGTTGCCTGCGGTGGTTGCGGTGTTAATTGCGTTTAGCCATGTTGCACTAGAAATATCCGTACTACCGCTGCCATTAATCAGTTTGCCAGAACCACCAACATAGACAATGTCGCCCGCGTTCAGTGTACCTGTCGTGAGGTTAAACCCATAAGTGAGCGCGCCACCTGCTACCCAGCCGTTGCTGGTTGCCGTGCCATTGTTGGTAAAAACAACGGCGTGGGGGGTGACAGAAAAATCAATGTTTTCAACAGCAATTAGTTGGACATATTCATAAGGGCTATCTGTACTTTGCGGATTAGCAAGATAGCCTGAAATCAGCAGTTTAGGCGCGGCCATTGCTGATTGGGCTAAGAATCCAAAAATAATCAGGGTGTAAATACTAAAGGAAGTGATGTATTGCCTAATTTTGATAACCCATGAATCAGGGTATTGTGTTCTACGCATGATGGAGTCTCCTACACTACAATTTAAGTCTTTGCTATCACATGATAGATATGGACTTTCGGGAGCATCGCACTATACGGATTTTCTGTGACAGGATAACGAAGTATGGATTTAACGATATTGACATTTATAAAATGATTTTTTTGATGAGATGTGTAGCGATAAAGACGTAGTCAGTCACGTCTTTATCTAACAGAAGGGGGAAATTAAAGGCTGGAATTAGAAGAGGCTATTAGGGAGAGAAACTCTGCGCGGGCGGCGGGATTTTGGCGGAAAGTCCCAAGCATTGCAGAAGTGGTGGTGCTGGAGCTTTGTTTTTCGACACCACGCATAATCATGCACATGTGGCGTGCATCCATTACCACACCAACGCCATAAGCACCTGTACATTCTTGAATCGCAAGGGCAACTTGATGGGTCAGTTGTTCTTGAATCTGTAGGCGACGGGAAAACATGTCAACAATACGTGCAACTTTAGACAGTCCTAATACCTTGCCGCAGGGTAAATAACCAACATGACATTTACCAAAAAAGGGAAGTAGGTGATGTTCACATAAACTATAAAATTCAATATCACGAACGAGTACTACTTGGTCACTGTCTGATTCAAACAATGCGTCATTGACGATAGCATTCAAATTTTGTTGATAACCACTGGTTAGCCGCAATATCGCTTTAGCAGCGCGTTCAGGGGTTTTTAACAAACCATCACGTTCAACATTTTCCCCTACGTTTACAATGATATTACGATACATTGTAGTCAGATTTTCAACAGCATTTTCGCCCACAATATATTGTGATTTTTTGTTTTCTGGCGTTTCTTGGGACATATATCACTACCTTTCAGTGGTTAGTATCAATTTAAAGCGTAGGGTGATAAAGAATACAGTAAGAAACAATAAGGGTAGTTCCTTGTATCTATTTGTGTGGTTATCACTCGTTTCACCTGTATATTTTTATGTGGTGCAATCATGTTCTTAAGGGTGGAAAACGTGTTTAATACTTTATTGCTTTGCAAGAAATCTAGTTAATCGGTTTGTTGTCTAAATAGGCTGTTTGTGCTTGCAGGTATAAGCGTTGTTCGGCAAACCAATGGATAACTTGTGGATAAATCTGATGTTCTATGTCTAATACCCGTTGGGCGAGTTGTTCTTCTGTATCATCAGGATACACAGGGACACGTCCTTGTAAAATAGGTGCGCCACTGTCCAATTCGGGGGTTACAAAATGTACGGTTGCACCATGTTCTGTAACACCTGCTTGTAAGGCTTGGCGATGTGTGTGCAAGCCTTTAAATGCGGGCAGAAGTGAAGGATGAATATTAATCAAGCGTCCTGCATAATGCTGAATAAAATCGGGGGTTAAGATACGCATAAAACCAGCTAAAACCACCAATTGTGCTTGATAGTGGTCGATACAGTTTTGTAACGCAGTATCGAAGGTGTCACGGTTGGCAAATTGTGTATGGTCTATGATTTCGCAGGGAATACCTGCTTGGGTTGCAATGTGTAGCCCTTGTGCATGAGGGCGATTGCTGATAACGGCGCGAATGTCCACTAAAGGGTCAGCCGCGTCGATTATCGCTTGTAAATTACTGCCTCGTCCTGAGATTAATACGACAATTGCAAGTTTTTCCATCATGTCCCAGCATGTAATACGATGGTTTGTTGCGGGTCTGTGACGATTTCACCAATATGCCACACGGTTTCCCCTGCATCATGTAAACATTGCATGGTTGCGTCTAAATCAGTTTGTGCGACACAAACAATCATGCCGATACCACAGTTGAACGTGCGGTACATTTCTTCGTCGGTAATATTGCCTTGTGTTTGTAACCAGTCAAAAATAGGTGGACGATGCCAGCTATTGGTATTGATTCGCGCACATAGACCTTCAGGAATAACGCGCGGCACATTTCCCGTTAAACCCCCGCCTGTAATATGGGCAAGTGCGTGAACAGGTAGTGTACGAATGAGTTGCAACAGTGGTTTAACGTAAATGCGCGTCGGTTCGAGCAAGGTTGCGCCTAGGGTTCGACCATAAAAGTCTTGATGAACATCGGCATTGCTTAAGGCAAGCAATTTGCGCACAAGAGAATAGCCATTGGAATGTACACCGCTGGAGGCAAGTCCAATCAACGCATCCCCCGCTTGTACTTGGCTACCGTCAATAATCTTAGCTTTTTCTACTACAGCAACACAAAAACCAGCTAAATCATAATCTTCTCCGTGATACATTCCCGGCATTTCCGCCGTTTCACCGCCAACTAATGCCGCCCCTGCTAATTCACAGCCTTTGCCGATGCCTGAAATCACATGGGTTGCCGTTTCTACGTCTAACGCGCCTGTCGCATAATAGTCAAGAAAAAATAGGGGTTCTGCGCCAGAAGTCAGCACATCATTAACACACATGGCGACTAAATCTATGCCAATCGTGTCATGTTTGCCTAATTGCATGGCGAGTTTTAATTTTGTACCAACGCCGTCTGTACCAGACACTAAAACAGGTTGGCGATAGCGGTCTAAGGGGATTTCAAACAACGCGCCAAAACCACCAAGCCCCCCCAGCATTTCAGGGCGATGGGTACGACGGGCGATGGGTTTAATGCGTTCAACGAGTGCGTCGCCATTATCAATGTCGACCCCTGCATCACGATAAGTTAAGGAGGTTTGATTTTTCACGGTTTTTTTTGGAGTGTGTCTATTTAAGAGTAAGGGGAATGATGAATATAGTGGTAAGTCACTTTAAACTGCTTTGTCATCACTGACAACCGTTGTGCAGGTGCAAGTTGTGTATTGCTACGTTTTTATGTTCATATTGTCTATAAGGGCAAATTTAAACGAATTGGTATCGGATTTACTCTGTCATTCGGTGAAATATTTCTTGATAGTGTTAAATAGAACAGGATAAACACCATAAACCGCTTGCAAAAGTAGTTATGGATAACATTATTTTTCGCTTAAATTTTTGCAAGCCGTCTAATATTTGTCTAAATTAGGATTGTCAGTATTAGCCCGTATAAAAAGGGTTGCATTGATAATGCTATAAATTCTGTTAATTCTGATGCGGACAATCGCGTAATCAGGAAAATGATTCACTTTTATTTTTTTAGCACTCGCTTATTTTGCAATCGCCCTTTTCATTTCCCAATAATAAGCGGGAATTTTAAGCGGTTAAATCTTATTTTGTTTGACGATATGACTATATGACGCATAAAAAACATTCTGCGGTGTTAAGCATTGCGGGTATTTTACTTTTTTCTATGATTTGTTTATCAACTATTCACGGTTTAACAGGCTTCGTAAGCCCATTAGGTGCGGGGATTTGTGCATGGTTGGCAGGGATTTTATTATTTAAACGGGTCTCTCGTCAGCAAAAATATCAAGTTTGGATTATTTTAACGATAGGCTTTATTTGTATGTTCTTTAGCTTATCACAAGGCAAGACAGCAGTTTTAGTGGCTGCGGTTTCTATTAATCAAGCGGTATTGGCAATGTTGGCTGCGGTCGGTTTTTTGCGCTTGGTAACACAACCACGCTTACATAAACATGAAACCTTGCCTACAGGAAAAGCGGCGTTGTTACGGACTTTGTATGGTGTGCATCTCTTTGGTTTTTTTATTAATATGTCTGTATTGGTTATTATGGGCGACCGTTTGGCAGCCCATCAAACTGGTTTAAGCCGTCAACAAGCTATTATTTTATCACGCGCTTTTGCAATGGCGGTTTTATGGTCGCCTTTTTTTGCAGCGATGGCGGTTATTTATCTTTATATTCCGCATATTAATTTTTTATTACTGATGGCAATGGGATTGCCCTTAGCGTTGTGTGGATTGTGGTTGACAGGACATGAGCTAGTGAGTGAAGCAGAAAGCCAGCATTTTGTTGGTTATCCTATGCACTTTGCCTCTTTGTGGGTACCGTCATTACTAGCGGTTTGTGTTGTGTTGGTGCATTTTCTTTTTCCGCAATTACCTGTTTTAACGTTGATTACGTTGTTACCCATTGTATTAGTTGTTATTGTTTTAAGTTTACAACAGGGATTACCCGCCACTTTTCATCAGATTTTTATGCACATTACCCATAATTTACCAACAATGTCAGGCGAATTATTGTTATTTCTGGCGGCGGGGGTGATGGCAGCAGGCATTAGTAGTGTTTTGCAAATAACGATGATTCAATTACCGTTGAGTCATTTTGGACTGTTAGAAGCAACGTTATTGTTGTTCGTTATTTTATTGATTGCCCTGATTGGTGTGCATCCATTAATTAGCATCACTACGTTAAGCAGTTTATTTTTACCTATTCCGCATGACCCTAATTTGTTGGGTATGACTTTTTTGATGGGCTGGGGGTTAGGGGTTTCTGGTACGCCTTTTTCTGCAATGCACTTGATGATGCAAGGGCGTTTTCATCTGAGTAGTTATTTAATAACTCGTTGGAATATTCGTTTTACGTTAAAGATGATAGCATTATCATTAGTTGTATTGTACTGCTATGATTTAGTTAGCTATTATTTTATTTAATAGTGCAGAAATAGGGTTGATGTTAAGCGTTTTGATTTGGATAATCGGTTATACACAAAGCGGTTGCGACTTTAGCGCGTGAGGGGCGTTGCAAATAATGGCTAATAAATTGTCCTGCTTGACACAAGGCGGTTAAATTTACGCCTGTTTCAATCCCTAAGCCATTGAGCATGTATAAAACATCTTCTGTTGCAACATTGCCCGATGCTCCTTTTGCATACGGACAGCCACCTAATCCTGCAACTGAGCTGTCTATAACGCTGATTCCCATGGTTAATGCGGCGTATAAATTGGCAAGGGCTTGTCCATAAGTATCATGAAAATGGGCAGCCAGTTGTGATAAGGGTATCTGTGTCGCAACGGCTTCTAGCATTTGACAGGCTTTTGTGGGCGTGCCTGTGCCTATGGTGTCGCCTAATGAGATTTCATAACAACCCATGTCATATAAGCGCGTAGCGACTTCTGCAACGGCTTGAGGGGATATGGTTCCTTCATAAGGACAGCCTAACACGCAAGAGACATAACCGCGCACCCGAATATTTTCTTGTTGGGCGCGTTGACAAAGGGGGTTAAAACGCGCGAGGCTTTCTTGAATTGAGCAGTTAATATTTTTTTGTGAAAAACTTTCAGAAGCTGCCGCAAAAATGGCGACATCGGTTGCACCCGCCGCAACAGCCATGTCAAATCCTTGTAAATTTGGGGTTAAAACAGGATAGCTGATGCCTTGTTGATGCGTTATTCCTGTTAAAACAGCGGTATTATCACGCATTTGTGGTACCCATTTGGGGGAAACAAAGCTGGTTACTTCAATAACAGATAACCCAGTCGCGCTGAGACGGTTGATAAATTCAATTTTTTGCGCAGTTGGTACAAATTGGGATTCATTTTGTAACCCATCACGCGCTCCAACCTCTACTAACTTAACAAATGTAGGTAATGACATGATATAAATCCTAGCGGGGTAGGGAATCGGGGAGTGGTGTTTTTAATACGGCTAAAACTCTTTCATATTCAAAATTATCAATGCATTCTCTTAAGACAGTTGACAGTTGCGGATGGGTGTCATTGAGCGTGGTCAGTAATGTATCTAATTGGTCTAAATCCACGCTATACAGTGCATCTTGTAAGGCGGCTTGCATCATCACGGGTAAATCGTATAGCGTTCCTAGTTGCGCAGTTGTTGCTTGATTATCCCGAGAAGGCGTAACACCTTGTTCAGCGTAGCGATATTTTACTCCCAAGTATTGGGCTAATTTTTCAAAAATAATTTCTTCCCTAAAGGGTTTGGTGACAAAATCATCACAACCTGCTTCTAACATTGCAGCACGTTCTTCTTCAAATGCCCCTGCGGTTAAGGCGATGATAATGGTTTGTTGGGCGGTTTTACGGGCTTTAATACTGCGCGTTGCTGCAACACCATCCATCACAGGCATACGAATATCCATCCAAATTAAATGCGGTTGCCATTTTGCCCAAATAGCCACGGCTTCTTGTCCATTAGCCGCTTTTTGTACGGCAAAACCCAGTGGTTCAAGTAAACGACAGATAAGTTCACGATTTTCCCAGCGGTCTTCTACCACTAGCAGACGGTAAACGGGTTGTTCGGGTGCAAGCCCTATAATACGGCGTGTGGTTTCCTTAAAGGGAACATCGCTGGCATCAATTAGGGTTACATTGATTTCAAAGGAAAATATTGTGCCTTGTCCAAGCCAGCTTTCTACGGTGATTTCCCCTTCCATCAAACGGACAAATTCTTGGCTGATACGCAGACCTAAACCCGTTCCCTCTTGTGCTTGTTGTCCTGTGCTGGTTTGTCCAAACGCCTTAAATAGGTGTGTAATTTCGTGTTTGGCAATACCCGGTCCTGTGTCTTTCACTTGAAAGTGTAAACGGGCTTTGTTGTTGGTTGCGGGTGCGTTGACATGAGAAACGGTTAGGGTAATATCCCCTTGATTGGTAAATTTAATTGCATTTCCGAGTAGGTTGATTAGCACTTGACGGAGTTTATTTTCATCGGTACGAATATAATGCGGTATGTTGTCAGCTATTTGAAATATAACGTTTAAATCTTTATTAATGGCTTGTAAATGGAATAGGTCGTGTAGTCCATCTAGCAGGTGGTATAAATCGAAGTTTTGTTCGTTTAACATCATTCGTCCTGCTTCAATCTTTGACATGGCTAGTACATCATTGATTAAAGCAAGTAGGTGTTCTCCACTGCGATTAATAATTTCTAAATTTTCTTGTAGGTTTGGGGTGATGTGGGGGTCACGTTGCATGAGTTGTGAGAAGCCGAGAATGGCATTCATGGGGGTGCGTAATTCATGGCTCATATTGGCTAAAAAGGCACTTTTTGCTCGATTTGCCGCTTCTGCTTGGTTTTTAGCTTGTCGCAGGGATTCTTCAATTTGTTTGTGTTCAGTGATGTCGGTAAAGGTGCGTACAAATCCGCCATCCACAATAGGAAAATGTCCCATTTCTATCACTCTGTCGCCAATAATGGGCATTTCTATCGTAAAACTGTCCATTTGTTGAGTGTTGAGTTCGGTATCTTGTAAGAGGTGTTCTTTTATGCCGTGGTGTTCGTTCCAGTTACGCACAATCTCGGCAAAATTTGGGCGATGTTTTAAAAATTCGGCGGGAAATTTGAGCAGTTCAATAACACGTTGATTATAAGCAACTAGTCGCCATTGCTTATCCACCATTAAAATACCTTGTCCCATGTTTTCTAAGGTCGCTTCTAAAATGGCGGTTTTTTGTGCAATGCTTTCTTCGGCGTGTTTACGAATGGTAATATCTTCTGCAATACAGAGTATATATAAGGGGTTATGCTGTTCATCAAAAATAGGAACTTTGACAGGTTGTAAAATTCGATGTCCTAAATTGGGGCTGTCTATTTGGGTTTCAGCAATTTCTAGGGCTTGACCATAATCTAGTACAATTTCATCGCTTTGTGTTAATTTGTTGGCGAGTGTGATGGGCATACAATCGTGTGCCATTTTGCCTAGCACGGTTTCTGCGTTAAATCCAAAAAATTGTTCACAGGCTTTATTCCACGCAACAAATTCAAAACCACAATCACGAATATCGCGAACAAAAACGGCGACGGGTAGGCTGTCTATTAAGGTTTGTAAAAATTGTTGATTTTTTCTTAGGGCTTCTTCGGCTCGTTGACGTTTTTGTTCGTTGTGAAAGGCTTCTATTAATTGGCTAAAGGTGCTGATAATCGGTTCTAAGCTGTCGGCGAGTTCTTCGCTGTAGTTTGTTATGCGATTGTGTAGCCCTAACATGCCGATGAGATGTTCACCGCGATAGAGGGGTAAGCCTAAAAAGTTGTGAACGGGGGGGTAATGACGTGGAAATTCATCAGCTTCTGTCGCGTATTCGTTGATAATCATCCGTTCGCCTTGTTGGATGACTAATCCTAATGGATTGTCTAACTTGCGGATTTGATGCCCGGCTAAAGCAAGCGGTTGAAAATGGGCTGATAGTTCATTTTGTTTAATCAGGTAGCCTATGGCATGGCATTTTAAATAGGGTTGTCCAATCGTGTCATAGACGACATCTGCAATAAAACCAAATTCGCTTTCTGTGAGTTCTAAAATGCGTTGGAGCATGGTTTCAAAAACCAGCGGTGATTCATTGCTGCGAATGAATAGGGAAAGTATTTGACTGATAAGGGAAAGTTCTGCCGTTCTTCTAGCAACCCTTTGTTCTAGCTCTATATTTAGTCGTTTAATCTCTGCTTCGGCTTTTTTCTGTTCGGTAATATTGACAACTTGGGTAATTAAATAAACGGGTTTGCCATTAATATCGCGTTGTAACGTGGAGCTAATTGCTGCCCAGACAATATGCCCATCCCGATGTACATAGCGTTTTTCTAGTGGGTGTGGACTGATGCTATATTCTAAGACTTGCATAACCCATTGTTGTCCACCGTTGTTGTCTTCGGCATGTGTAAAATCGGCTTCGTTTTTGCCAATAACACGGTTAGCGGGATAACCAAGCATCATACAAAAGCTGTTGTTAGCTTGTTGAATTAGACGGTCTAGCCCCGTTAGTGTCATGCCGATGGGGGCGTTTTCAAAGGCTTTACGAAAGCGGTTTTCACTTTCACGTAGGGCAACTTCGGCTTGTTTGCGTTCGGTAATATCTTGAATATGGGTGATTCTATAGCTGCTATTGGGGGGTAAAGAGGAGCTGATAGCTGCCCAAATGGTATGTCCTGTTTTATGTAAATATCGTTTTTCGCCAATAATGATAGGGTGTGGCGGGGATATGGTTTCAAAGAGTTGTCGATTGAGTTCTATATCTTCGGGATGGGTAATATCAAAAATAGTTTTGCTTAGTAGTTCTTCTCTGGAATAGCCCAGCATTTGACAAATTGCATTGTTTGCTTGTAGAAAATGGTGCGTTTTGTTGTCAACTAACGTAACGCCAATCGGCGCGTTTTCAAAAATTGCCTGAAAACGATTTTCACTTTCGAATAAGGTATCTAGGGTATCTTGTTGGATAAGTTTGAGAATATGTGTGTTGCCATGCTCTTGTCTAATCCAATATCCGAGCAAGAGGTGCAAGGCAATGACACTGCTTAGGCAGGTTATCATTAACCATTGATAGGGTTGTTCCCAGTGTATAAAGCTGAGTAACCAGCTAGTGCTTAAGAGTAAAAAAAGTAGTGTTTGAAAGGCAAGCAGATGGCGACGGGTAGGTGGTGAGGTAAAGACAGTGAAAAAAGACATGCGTGTCATCTGTTATGAAGAGGGGTTTAAATAAATAGTTATGTATATAACCCTTTGCTTATCATTCTAGTCCTGCTCGACGATAGGAGGCTGTAGGGGATTTTAACTATACGTGCTGGTTTTAAACCCTTCACTGAGAATTAAGAAGGATATAAAAACACAGATAGCATCGTTTAAAGTGATGTTATCTGTGTTGTAATCTTCAACTTAATCATTTGTTTTCTAGTAGCAGTAATTCACCACCACTGGTATAAACGATTAACTGTTTGTCGATAACGATGGGTGATGTAAGAATTCGCGCGCTACCTGTTTTATAACGTGCAACAAATTGTCCATCATCACGGCGTAAATAGTGTAGATAACCTTCTAAATCACCAACAATAACGTATTCACCCATACTAACGGGTGCGGTTAAGGCTCGGGCTTGGAGTTTTTCTTGTTTCCATAAAGAAGCACCTGTATGACGGTCTAATGCCCAGACATGACTCCGTTGGTCACTGACATAAACAGCTTTATCATCCACGCCAATGCCTGCATAAGAAGGGACTTCACGTTGCCAAACAAGTTGTCCATTGTACAAATTAATAGCAGCACTACGTCCTTGATAGCTCACTACATAGATGGTGTCATTGATAAGTTTAGGGTCGGCATCTATATCAACCATCCGTTCTAGTTCAGAACGTCCTTGTGGCATAGCAACCGCAGATTCCCACAATGGTTTGCCTGTGTTGACATCTAACGCGGCAAAATGTCCATTATCAAATCCCACTAACACAGCCTGTGCTAATAAAATAGGGTTGCTGTTCCCCCGCAAACTTAAGGTTGGCACTGTGCGTTCTTGTACCCATAAGGTTGCACCGTTTTGCGTATTTAAGTTGTAAACTTTGCCGTCTATTGTGCGTACAATTACATGGCTGTCATCTGCTTGTGGTGTGGATAATACTTCGCTGTTAAGTTGTACACGCCACTTTTCCGTACCATCTGCCATCGCTAACGCAATAACATCGCCTTTATTACTGGCGACAAATACGCTGTCCAGATTTGTTCCTACACCGCCAGAAATAACAACATCTAAGCGTTTTTCCCAGTGGTTTTGCCCTGTTTTTAAGTCAAACGCGCTGACATAACCTTTAGGCGATGCAGCAAATACTTGATTATTATAAACAGCAGGTTGGAGTTTTAAATAACGCTCGTCGGCACCACTGCCCACATTGGCTGACCAGATTTCGGAAACGGTTGTCGCGGGGGTAAAGTCTTCTAACTTGGCGGGGGTTTCTGCATTATCTTTATCACCAAAAATAGAGCAGGCATTAAGCGAGACAAGTAACGCGCATAATAGGGTTAAGCGTGTCCTTTTCATAGCAATTATTCCTGCGTCGTTGGCGTTGGTGTGGCGGATTCAGGGGTTGCAGAACTGTTTGTGTCATCGTCTGCATTATCGCCAAAAGTAGAGGAATAAATATTACCGTTGGTAATGGGAGTCGTCAGGCGTTTTTGTGCAGTATTTGTTACAGCATTACCAGTGGCTGATTCTACGTTGGGTTGTCCTTGAATCATGGGGGGTAATTTCACCTCTTCTTTGGTAATAGGGGTTACTTCTACCGCTGTATTTGAGGCAGGAATCGTTAAGACTGCCTCCGTAGATGTATTAGGTGTTGCAGTGGCAGGTTTTATTTCTAAGCTGGTTTTCGTTGCTGTATTTGGATTACCTAAATCGGATTGTAAGGCATCAGGTAATTTGGGTTCTGGTAAGGTAGGGAACGGTGCTGAGATAACTTGCTCACCTGATAAGCCTAAGTTGTCTAACTTGATTTGAATATATTGTTTAATCGTTGGGGATAAATCTTGATTTTCTAAAGCATTAGTATATGCCGTTTTTGCAGCATCCAGTTGGCCTGCTAAACTGGCAATATCACCGCGTAATTCAGCATAAGCTGCGCCAAATTGACCAACAGCTATACCATCAATGAGCTTTCTAGCGTCATCTAACTTATTTTCTGCAACAAACAATTGTGCTTTACGCAGGCGGGCAATATGAATAAAGGCGGGTAAAGTCGGTTGCGTTAAAATCCATTGTAACCGTTCATGCGCAGCAGTCAGGTTGTTTGCTTCTACTTCTTCAGCCGCAATTTGAAAAGCCCCTAAGATGGCATAAAGGCTATCACCATGTTCTTTTTGTAACCGCTCTAACGTTTCACGACTACTGTCTAATTGCTTTTTTTCTACCGCTTCAACCAGTTGTTCGTAAGTCATGGAAGACATTTCGGCGGTTTGTGCAACATAACTTTCCCAAGCACGCCAACCGAATAGTAGCCCAAAACCAATGGCAACACCAATTAAAATAGAGCTACCATTTTCTCTAAACCATTGTTTAATCGCTTCAATTTGTTCTTGTTCAGATTGATATTCCACTATGATTCCCTTTATTTTCTATTATCTCAGTGACTAATAGTGTCAGCAAAGAAGGTCGGTTGTATTTAATATGGTCAATGGATTAGATAATTTGGCTATTTTATAGCAAAGTACGCAGATGGTCAGCCAATTCTGCTTGTGCAAACGTCGCTTGTGGGCGTTCATCACGCAGGTATTTGACGGTGACTTGTTGTTGTGCCACTTCATCATCCCCCAACACTAGCGCGATTTTTGCGCCGCTTTTATCAGCGCGTTCAAATTGTTTTTTAAAATTGCCCCCACCACAATGCGCTAATAAATGTAATTGGGGTAGGTGGTCACGCAACTGTTCCGCAAAACGAATCCCGTTTTCCATCGCCGCTTGTCCCATCATGACTAAATAAACATCTGGGTTGGCATTGTCAGGGATAAAGCCGTTTTTTTCCACTAACATTAATAGGCGTTCTAACCCCATCGCAAAGCCAATGGCTGGGGTTGCACGTCCACCGATTTGTTCTACTAAGCTGTCGTAACGCCCACCCGCACAGACTGTCCCTTGTGAACCCAATGCCGTTGTAACCCATTCAAATACAGTACGATTATAGTAGTCTAGCCCGCGCACTAAGCGTGGATTAATTTGGTATTTGATATTTGCAAGGTCAAGCCGTTGTTTTAGTTGTTCAAAATGGGTGGTTGAATCGGTATCTAAATGGTCGATTAATTTTGGCGCATTTTGAATCAGGGGCTGCATTTCAGTATTTTTGCTGTCTAAAATGCGTAATGGATTGGTATGTAGTCGCCGCTGGCTGTCTTCATCGAGTTGTGCTTGGTGAGCAGAAAAATAGTTAATTAAACGTTCTCGATAAGCACTGCGGGCTTCGGCTGAGCCTAATGAGTTGAGTTGTAAGGTTAAATCTGTCAACCCTAATGCCTTGAAACAACGGGCTGACATGATAATTAATTCTGCATCTATGTCCGCGCTGGCAATGCCGTAGGCTTCTGCACCCAGTTGATGGAATTGTCGATAACGCCCTTTTTGTGGTTTTTCATGGCGAAACATTGCGCCGTTGTACCATAAACGTGGGGTTTGTCCATAAAATAGGCTATGTTCTATGCCTGCTCGCACGCAGGAGGCAGTATTTTCTGGACGTAAGCTTAGGCTTTCAACATCGCTGTCCCCTTCTTCTGCACGGTCAATAAAGGTGAACATTTCTTTTTCAACAATATCTGTTACTTCACCGATTGAGCGACTGAATAATTCAGTTTTTTCTAAAATAGGGGTACGAATTTCTTGATAACCATAGCTTTCAAACACACGGCGAATCGTTTTTTCTACGGCTTGCCAGTAGGGTGTTTGGGTGGGGAGGATGTCGTTCATCCCACGTACAGATTGAATCGACTTAGACAAGGACAACTCCTACAAAATACGTTATGAAATAAGTGGAGAATAACGCGATGGCTAATAAGTGTTTCATTATTCGCCGTTGATTAAAATACAAATGCACATAGTCTAAAAATCTATGTGCATTCGTTTGAGATTATTTGCGTTTGGTAAAATTAGGCAACACTTTTGATTGGAACGATGCGCGAGGAGGAGGCTGGTGTAGTCTCTTTTGCCAATCGTTCGCGGATAATCCTTTCTAATTCATCAACTAAATTATCATTTTTTAGTTTATGTGTCGGATTACCATCAATATAAAGTAGATGGTTGGGCATACCGCCCGCTAATCCAACATGTACCGCTTTTGATTCGCCCGGTCCATTAACGACACAGCCAATAATGGCAACATCTAGGGGGGATAAAATATCTTCTAAGCGGTTTTCTAGCTCGTTTACGGTCTTAATCACATCAAAATTTTGGCGTGAACAGGAGGGACACGCAATCAGGTTAATGCCTTTACTGCGCAAGTGTAGGCTTTTGAGAATATCAAACCCAACTTTGATTTCTTCCACAGGGTCAGCCGCGAGGGAAATGCGTATTGTATCGCCAATGCCTTCGGCAAGTAACATACCTAGCGCAATTGATGACTTGACAGTACCTGAACGCAAACCGCCCGCTTCGGTGACACCGAGGTGTAGCGGTTGGTCGATTTGTTTGGCTAGTAGGCGGTAAGCATCAACTGCCATGAAGACTTCAGAAGCTTTAACGCTGATTTTGAAGTCGTGAAAATTTAATGCGGCTAGGATTTCGGCATGACGCAATGCGGATTCAACAATTGCTTCTGCACAGGGTTCTGGGTATTTTTTCTGTAAGTCTTTTTCTAAAGAACCCGCATTAACACCAATACGAATAGGGATGCCTTTATCGCGCGCGCTTTCTACCACGGCGCGAATGCGGTCTTCTTTACCAATATTACCCGGATTAATCCGTAGGCAATCCACTCCTAACTCGGCAACACGCAAAGCGATTTTGTAGTCAAAATGAATATCCGCAACCAATGGAACAGCCACTGCTTTTTTGATTTTACCAAAGGCTTCGGCTGCATCCATGCTAGGCACGGAAACACGTACAATATCAGCCCCAACTTTTTCTAGCCGCTGTATTTGGGCGATAGTTGCATTAACATCACAGGTTTCTGTATTGGTCATACTTTGTACAGAAATGGGTGCATTACCACCAATAAGGACGTTGCCAACACGTATTTGACGAGAAATCCGACGGTTAATTTTTACTTCGCTGTGCATGTTGCTAAACCAGAATTATTCAAAAGACGGACGAGTTGTTGCTTGTTCACGACTGAGTGTGGATGTCGTATGACTGTTGCTGTTGTTAGTAGGCGCAGGTGTCGTTGTTGGGGCCGTCCCTAGACTGAAGCGACGTTGTACTTTAACAGGTGTGCTGGTGCTATTGATAGTTTCACCATTGTATTCAATAGTGATTCCGTGTGTGTTACCCACTTTAAATTTGAATGGGGGTGTCCCTGTTAATTCTTTTTCTGAACCTGATGCAGCTGTCCCACCAAACAATATTTTGTTGCTACTGTCACGAACTTCAATCCATGTGCCTTGGGCAAATTTTAATTTCATGACATTTGGATTCAATGTGGACGTGCTTGTTTCTGTAGGCGCGTTAGGTTGAATAATAATAGGTGTTGCGGGTGCAATCGCAGACGTTGGGGGCGTAATCGCTAATGGAATAGGAATTGATGTAGTTTTACCATCCGTTGCGGTAGCTGTTGTATTTTCTGTGTCACCACCTGTTTCTGAAGGCGGATTGTATTCACCACTAACGGTATCTGTTGCTGTATTGCCACTGAGGGGTACGGGAATGGGAATTGCCGTGCCGTTTGCGTCAATAACATTTGCGGGTAATGACGCATTTTCATTGTTGGTGTCAGCCTCGTTACTTGGCGAGCCAGAAGAGGGTAAGGAAATTTCTGGATATATGCGCCATAATGCCATTAGTATCATTAGGATACAAATAATAATTACGGTGCCGACAATGACCCACGAGTCACGACTGGTCATTTGTTTGCGTTGTTTAACTTGGGGTCTAAGCGGTGGTGTATTTGATAAAGAGGGTTCTGCTTGTCCAAAGGACTCTAAGAGTGGTTCAGCAGGGATTTCAAGGAGTTTAGCATAGCTGCGTATATATCCACGCACAAAAACCCGTGAAGGTAAGCGTGTGTAATCGTCTGCTTCTATGGCTTGAATCACGCTGTAATTTAAATAGAGACGGTCTGCAACGCTTTCTACACTTAAATTGTTCTGTTCGCGCATATAACGTAATTGCGCCCCAGGTTTCATTTGGCTAAAGTCAGGTATGTCCATAACCGCAGATGGTGTATCTGTTTTATTTGTTTCTGTTGTCAATGGTTGGACATCATCCATTGTTTCGACAATAGTGGGTTGAGAATCAGCTTGCGTTTCTCCACTGGTCGTCAACACTGCTGGCACATCATCAGTAAAATCGTCTTGGTCGTCTTTATTGATACTGTAAAGACGAGAGGCTTGGTTAGTCGGATTCATATCAACCTCTTGTGATAGCGGTAGTGAATGAGTTGCTGATAGTGGGCTGTCTAAATTAGTTTCATTGGTTTCTAATTTAACGGCTTGTGGAGATAAAGGATAAACCCGTCTGTTCATTGTCTTTCTGATTGGTTAAGTAGCTGTGTTTGTTCTGAATCGGGGAATTGTGAACGAAGTTGCATGGCATAGCTTGCTTCTGCATTTTTGTCTTGTAATGCACGTTCTATTTGTATCCCTAACCATAGGGTTTGTGGCGTATGTTTAGCAATTGCGAGATAGCGTTTTAAATACTCGCGGGCATTTGTGTACTGTTTTGTCTCATAATACAGGCTGGCTAGGTGATACAGAGCAAGTGGAAATTTCTTATTTATTTCTATGGTCTTACGTAAATAAGTTTCTGCTTTATCGTAGTTACGGCTGCGCGAGGCACATAATGCGGCATTAATATAAGGGATTTCAGGTGTTCTATAAACGGGGTTTTCTAGGGCTTTCATAAAAGCAGCATCTGCCTCTGCCCATCTATCTTGCTTGCAGAGAAATTGCCCATAGTTATTTTGTGCATCTGAATCTTGTGGATTTAGGGCAACGGCTTTTTCGTAGTGTATCTTCGCGTATTCTGTTTGCCCAATCCGCTCGTATAAAACGGCAATGGCATTGTGCGCATCAGGATAGTCTGGGTCAATACTCAATGCTTTTTTAAGTCGGTCTAGGGCAATGTCATAGTCCCCGCGTTGTCCGCGTTGCATGTATTGCACACCCAGTTGCAGGTAAATTTCGGCTTTTTCGTTACTTTTGTATTTTTCGCCGATGGCATTTTCTGTCGTTGTTACTTGATTACTACAGGCGTTGAGTAACAGCATGAATGTTATCAGTAATACCTTAAACGGATAGAGCCTCATCCGCAATGCTCCTGTTTAATCGGTATAATTGGAACACGTTTTAGTTGACGACGACTGCGGTCTTGTACTTTTCCAGCGAGTTGTCCACATGCCGCATCAATATCATCTCCTCGTGTCTTTCTTGTCAATGTAATCATCCCCGCTTGAATCAAAATATCACGGAAAGCATTAATTGTGGCAGGGTCTGACCGTTCAAAATGGGTTTGTGGAAAAGGATTAAAGGGAATGAGATTAACTTTTGAAGGAACATGGCTGAGTAATTTAACTAAAGCACGTGCATGTGCAGGTGTATCATTAATTCCTTTTAGCATCACGTATTCAAAGGTGACTCGACGACGGCTGTCCTCTTCTACATATAGCCGACAGGCTTCTAATAATTCGGCAATAGGATATTTTTTATTGATAGGAACGAGTGTGTCACGTAATTCGTCGTTTGTCGCGTGTAGGGAAACCGCTAAATTAACGGGGCATTCGGCTTTTAATCGCAATAATGCAGGCACAACACCTGCCGTACTGAGGGTGATGCGTCGCCATGATAATCCATAGCTAAAATCATCCATCATTAGCTGCATTGCTTTAACAACATTAGTAAAATTGGCTAAAGGTTCGCCCATTCCCATCATGACAACATTACTGATAACGCGATCGTAGTTGGTGTCAATCTGACAGCCTTCTTTACGCAAAGCATGTTCGGCTAGCCATAATTGCGCAATAATTTCGCCTACGGTTAAATTGCGGTTAAAACCTTGTTGTGCTGTTGCACAAAAACGGCAATCTAATGCACAACCTACTTGTGAGGATATACACAGTGTTCCACGGTCATCTTCAGGGATGAAAACAGACTCAATGCAGTTACCATCTGCCAGTTGAAGCAACCATTTTCGAGTGCCATCGGTAGATTTTTGCGCAGTAATGACGGTTGGTAAGGTGATATGTGCTATATCAGTTAGTCGTTGACGTAATGCCTTACTAAAATTTGTCATCTCGTCAAAATTTGTAACACCTTGCTGATGTATCCATTGCAATAGTTGTGTTGCACGAAACGGCTTTTCTCCTAATTGTTCAGTAAAAAAAGTCGTCATGTCTTGACGGTCAAAATTTAATAAATTAACAGCAGTTTCCATAAGCACTTCATCTTGCTGTGATATTGCAGATACATATCACGTAAATAAAAAACAAATAAAACGAGTATAAACAGGGGATACTGGTTATACCCGTTTGTTTTTACCCGAGAAAATTTCCTATCTTATGCTGTTTACTAGCATAGCGTTATTGGGAGTAGAATCTACGGGAGTATTACTTAGCGAGCGCGTTGTTTATAAATTTCGGTATCCGTAAAAAAATAAGCGATTTCAATTTTTGCATTGTCAGCACTATCGGAACCGTGGGCAACATTTTCATCGACTGTTTCGGCAAAATCAGCACGAATTGTGCCTGGTGTTGCCTTTTTCGGGTCGGTAGCACCCATTAAATCACGATTTTGTTGAATGGCATTTTCCCCTTCGAGAACTTGTACCATTACAGGACCAGAAATCATGAAATCAACTAAATCTTTAAAAAAGGGTCTTTCTTTATGTACTGCATAAAAACCTTCTGCTTGTTCACGGGTCAAATGCAACATTTTTGCTGCAACAATCCGTAAACCTGCTTTTTCAAAGCGAGAATAGACTTCTCCAATAATATTCTTTGCAACACCATCTGGTTTAATAATAGATAAAGTATGTTCAATTGCCATTTATAATCACTCCCATAATCTTGAAAAGGAAATTATACGCAGGTTTGAGGTGAGTTGCGACTGTTTAGAAAGACATGCGATGGGGTAAGAACAGAATCGGATTAAAATTATTTCTGCTCATAATAACATGATATAAATCATATATTATTTTTTAATACGATAATATGACACCCTAGATGAAAAAAACTTAACTCATTAAAGTAAAAGTTTAAATAATGCATTGCATAAAAACATCTATGGAGAGGGATGAATGCGTAGATATGCTTATTCAGTCATTGCGCAGAGAGGATTAAACTTGTATGGGCTGGAGATTTTTTTAGACATTTTTAGAGAGTGCCATCAAAAAATTTCCCCCATCGTATGCAAATAAAAGCATAATTTACTTGAAGTTTTATACTTTCTTTATTTACAGGGAAATTTTAAAGAGAGGTTATATCTGTTATCTAATGATGCACCTTTAAGATTAAGCAGAAATGACTAAAAAACAGCCTAACACCTAAAGATTAATGATGAATATTTTAAAAACTATAAAGTAATCAATGATATTGTTGTAACAGACACTCATAATCTTAAATTTAGTACAACCACTAAGTGCTACCTAAAGTAATCCTGATACCATGCAATAATTAACAATTTATTCACTTATAAAACAAAGTAATAACTTCTAAGTTATTATTTTGAAAACATACTACATAAATAATTAATTTATTGTGTGTTTACCTCTCAATCCCGACCAGATTATAGTGGAGATGTACTAATGCGTTATTATTCAATACTAAGTAAAGTAAGCATTCTTGTTCTGTCACTAGGATACATATCCTTCCACATATCAACTATAGAGGCAAAACCCTATAGTGAAATTGCTCAGCAACATGCTCAGGAATGTCGTAGCAATGCTTATGAGGTACAGAAAAACTTACTATTGCTTGATAGAATTACCTTACCAGAAGCAGAACTACAAGCAACCATTACAGCCCGCACAGCTATCACAGAAGACCAACTAGGCACAAGCCTTTGTTATTATGAAGTACAAGGGCGCAGTGGCAAACAGTATAACGTTTGTATGTTACATGACGGTGCAAACTGGATAAACTGTAGTCTTTATGAGGACTTGGCGTTGAATGATGCACATCTTTCATTATAGTAGGAACTTAAGTTTTACCGTTTTTATGAAGATGAGTAACACCTATACTCAATCATAAAGTGGCTTTATCAAGTATTTTGTGAACACACAACCGCTGCTATTTCGTGTTATCTTCAATCATATTAATATTAATTATTGTGGTAGTGGCGAGTTCATTGCTTGTGCGCATGGATATTGTCGGCTGATTGCATTTCTACCGCTGTATAATCAACAAATTCGCCACTACGCTCTTGCAGAAAACAAGGCGATTTTAGTCAATATTAAAATCCCACGTAAAATAGCTCAAGGTTAAACGCAATGGATGATAACCAACTACTCCGTTATAGCCGTCAAATTCTTCTGCCACAAGTAGGCATTACAGGACAAGAACGACTACAACAAAGTAAGGTGTTAATTATTGGCATGGGGGGATTAGGCTCACCCGCTGCCATGTATTTAGCCGCTGCAGGCATTGGGCAATTATATATATGTGATTTTGATACTGTTGAACTCTCTAATTTACAACGTCAAATTATTCACAACACCGCAGATATTGGACGTTTAAAAGTAGAATCGGCTAAGACTAAATTACAAGCCCTAAACCCGCTCATTCAAATTACATCCATCGCCCACCAACTGACAGAACATGCGTTACTAGAAATAGTGCAACAAATGGATGTCGTTCTTGATTGTACAGACAATCTAACCACCCGTTTTGCCATTAACGCCGCTTGTGTCAACGCCCATAAACCACTTGTATCAGGTGCGGCTATCCGTTTAGAAGGACAAATTGCTGTTTTTCACACCGATAAAAATAGCCCTTGTTACCGCTGTTTATTCAACCATGAAATAGAACCGATAGAAACCTGTAGTCAAACAGGCGTTATTGCTCCCCTCTTGGGTATATTGGGCAGTATGCAAGCACTAGAAGCAATGAAATTACTCATGAATATTGGCGAACCATTAATAGGACAAATGCTGCTATTTGACGCGATGAGCGCGGAATCCTGTTATGTAAAACTCATCAAAAATCCTCACTGTCCTCACTGTGGACAACTATCATGATTCTTGCAGGGGATATTGGTGCAACCAAAACGCTACTGGCTTTATATGATGAAAATACAATGTCTTGTCAATACCAAGCCAGTTATGTGGGACAGGCATATAATGATTTTTACAGCCTTTTAGATGACTTTTTACAACGGACACAACCAAACCTAACTGCACTTTGTTTAGGAATCGCAGGTCCTGTTATCAATGGTCACTGCCAAACCCTAAACTTGCCTTGGAGTGTCAATATTTCCCAATTACAAACGCAAACAAACTGCCAACAAATAAAGTTACTAAATGATTTAGAAGCAATGGCTTATGGCATTCAATATTTATCTGCCGACGAATACTATTCCCTAACCCCATCTCTGGTGAAACGCCAAGGTAATATTGCCTTAATTGCCGCAGGAACAGGACTAGGAGAAGCCTTTTTATATTGGGATGGTACACGACACCATGTCATTGCTAGCGAAGGCGGACATGTTGATTTTGCACCACGCAATGACTTAGAAATTGAACTGTTACGTTTTTTACAACAACGATTTAATCATGTCAGTTATGAACGCCTCCTTTCAGGTGCAGGTCTGCAAGTGATTTATGATTTTCTAAAAAATCAAGGCTACGCTCAAGAATCACCTATTATTAGTCAACAATTACAACAAGCAACTGACCCTAGCGCGTTAATCTCACACTTCGCCCTGACAAACAGCAGTACATTATGCAATAAAACCCTAGAAATTTTTACCAGCCTTTACGGCGCAGAAGCAGGCAATATGGCGTTAAAATGTCTAAGTTATGGCGGGGTTTATTTAGGCGGCGGTATTGCACCCAAAATTTTAGCAGAACTACAAAAACCTTATTTTTTAAATGCTTTTTATGAAAAAGGACGTTACCGTGTCATTAACGAACAAATTCCTATTTATATTATTTTAAATCAGCAAGTTGTTCTATTAGGTGCAGCATGGCAAGCAATGCGTTAAATCACCAACATGAAAACCTACCGTCTATTACCGCACAAACAACAAGGATTTATTCTTGTTCTAACCCTATGGATTATTGCAATTGCGACCCTTGCCGCCAGTGCTTTTGCGGTATGGACTGAACAAGCGGTGAATCTTGCGCAAAATATGCAGGCAAATATTCAAGGTGAAGTCGATATGCAAAGCACACAATCGACATTGCTATATTTGTTAAATACAAGAACATATAACATGGCGGGTTTAACAGTTCCCCCCTTAAAACCCGTTGTTACCGAAACGAAAGCAAAAGCCGATGTCAGTATTGAAGATGATTTTACTTTTAGCGAAGTTACGCATACAGAAATAACCCTAAATGACTGTGTTTATCAAGGGCTTGGTTCAGCACGCTTTGCTTTACAAGATGAAGCGGGACTCATTAATGTCAATTGGATATCAGACACGATTTTATATCGGTTTTTAGGCCTACTGGGGATTGAGGCAGAATTACGAAATCCCTTATTAGACAAGTTAAAAGACTTTACAGACTTAGATGATTTACATCGCTTAAATGGTGCAGAAAGTTATCAGTATGCAGAACAACATTTACCCCCACCGCCAAATCATCGTTTACAAACCCCCTCACAAGTGAAACAAATTTTAGGCTGGAAAGACCTCAATTACTTATGGGAATCAGGTGTATGGGAACAAAACACCTCTACTTCACAAAATGGCTTGCCCAACATTAATAATGCCCCCCCACTTGTTCTACAAGCTGTTTACGGTTTAAACACCGAAGCAGTTGCACGAATTTTAGCGGCTAGAGAAGACAAGCCTTTATCCTCTTTAAACTTGGTTACCACATTGACAGGTATTCCATTATTTATGGAAGAGGAAGATATGATATATTTCGCCAGCCCTTACTTACGCCTTACCCTGTGGCACGCACAAAGCCAACGATTACGCCAAATTCATTTATGGATGAACCCCTTTATCGAAAAAAACATGCCTTGGCAGGTACTTTATGCCGTAGAATTACCCCCTTTTGCCTCCTATAGTCAAGCTACTCCCAAGTATGTTGAAACGCCTCTTTTTGCCACAACGCTACCAGCAAACCCATCATAATGTTATTACACCAACCCTCACCAGTAACGGACGGCGTGAATGGGTGATGGGACGCAGTCTATGCCATTATCGTTTATTTGATTTACAAGAAGTTCCATCTCATCGTTGGGATGCCGTACTCACACATAAAATTCGTCAGTGGAGTCCATTTAATCAATATCAACAATATATTGCATGGCAAGGTGCGCATGTGCAAGTTTGGGTATGGGAACAAGCCCGCCACCAACAAGCCTTAGTGGATAATGCGATTAAACAAATCCACTCGCTACCCGAAACAGTGTTATACCCGCGCCCAAAAATGGATGGAATACGTCTATTATCCTGTTTAGAAGGGGTAGAAGGACAAATCTGGCAAGCGGGTTTATTGGTAGGAAGCCGTTGGTGGGAAACATCGCCGACATTGTTGGATTGGCAACGATTCCAACGCGCACACGGTCTCGCATTAAGTGATCACGTCCCTGCTGTGGAAACATTCCCTTTTTTAGACAAAACATGGGCAAAAACACATCAACTATTTTCAGGCGCGCTGTTACGACAAGAACGCCTATGGTTTTTGTTAGGCAGTGCATTACTGTTGACGCTGGCAATGTGGCAAGGAATCAGTATTTGGAAATGGCAACAAGCAACTATTTCTATTCAAACGGATATTGATGCCTTAATGGGACAATCAGCCCCCATTCTTGACGCACGAACCGCAACGCTTGCAGATAAACAACGCTTAGAACGCTTGCTTAGCTTAAATAGTCAACCTACACAATTACTGTTACTCACACAAGTTGCCGAAAAATTACCGCAAAAGGTGAAATTAGTTGATTGGTTTTATCAAACAGGCACATTAAAGTTTGCAATTGAAGCAACTTCTATAGACCCCCGCTTTTACGTAGAAACTTTTCAAAATATTCCCCTTTTTCGTGAAGTACAAACCGAATCAGGACGCACAGCGAATCAACTGATTATCAGTATGCGAGTAGAAGCTGAAAAACCTAACCTTGCACAAGCTGATAAAACGCAAGGGCAATAAAAAACCTGTCAGTTTTAAGAACCTGACAGGTTGTGTTACTACAGGACTAACTTGAAACGATTAAGTACGAGAATATGCCATCTCGCCATGTAAATTCACATCTAAACCACTTTGCTCAGATTCATCATCTACACGCAAGCCAATGGTTAATTTGATGATAAAGGCAATAATAAACGTACCTACCAATGCCATACCAATGGCAATACCAACACTGATAAACTGCGTGGTTAATACGCTCATTTCTCCGCCATACATTAACCCTTTACCCAAAGGATTGATGCTAGGATCGGCTAATACACCTGTTAAAACAGCACCCCAGACACCGCCAACACCATGAATACCAAAGGCATCTAAGGTGTCATCATAGCCCAATTTGTGCTTGAGACGAATCGCGATTAAACACACGATGGGAACGGTCACGCCTAAAATTAATGCACCCGTAACGTTTACAAAACCAGCCGCAGGTGTAATAGCAACCAAGCCAGCAACTGCACCCGATGCGAAACCCAATGCCGTTGGCTTCCCATAAACTAAAGACTCTAATAACAACCATGTTAAGGCGGCTGTACCGCAAGCAATTTGAGTGACAACAAACGCACTAACGGCTAACTCATTAGATGCAACGGCAGAACCTGCGTTAAAACCAAACCAGCCAAACCACAACAATCCCATGCCAACTAAGGTAAAGGGTAAATTGTGAGGACGGACATCGTCATTATGGTTAATTTTCCGTTTACCTAAGATAATGGCAAGCATTAAACCCGAGAAACCTGAAGAAATATGCACAACCGCGCCACCCGCGAAGTCTAATGCACCCATATCAAATAAATATCCACCTTGCCCCCAAACCATGTGTGCTAAGGGTGCATAAACAACCAAACTCCAAATACCCATAAAAATAACAAAACTGCCAAATTTCATCCGCTCAGCAACCGCGCCAGCAATCAGCGCAACGGTAATAATGGCGAACATCATTTGGAATACCATAAATAATTGATGTGGAATGCTTGTCGCGTAAAAATCATGCGGTGTTAAACCCACATTCTTTAACAACATCCAATCAATGCCACCAAAGAAGGGATTATTCGGTTGGAAGGCAATACTATAACCAATAACAACCCATAATACAGAAATAAGACCCATAGAAACAAATACTTTCATGAACATATTCAGCGCGTTTTTAGTACGCACTAAACCGCCATAAAATAAAGCAAGTCCCGGTGTCATCAATAAAACAAGGGCTGCGGATGTCATTATCCATGCAATATCGCTTTTATCCACTTTAGGGGCTTCAGCAACAGGGGCAGGTGCAGGAACGGCTGTTTCTACTGGCGTTGCAACGGTTTCTGTTGGTGTTGGTGCGGGAGTTGCTGTTGCCTCTGTTGTTACTGCTGGTGTGGTAGGAGCAGGGGCAACGGGAGGGTCATCTGCTAATGCGACATGACTAAGTAAAACAAACAAGAACATGCCTGATAGTTGTAATAACGTCTTTTTCATTAAAAAACTCTCCTTACTAAAGTCAAGATAAACTGGTCAATCATCAACTGAATATAAATAGAGGAAATAGATATTTTTTCCTACAATGACTTACTTATGCATAAACTCTGGGTAGGCTTCTAAACCACATTCTGATATATCCGCACCTTCGTATTCTTCTTCTTCTGACATACGAATACCAATGGTGAATTTTAAGATAGACCATACAATCAAACTGGTAACAAATACCCAACCAAAAATAGATAAAACCCCAATAAATTGTGCTGAGAATTTAGCACTGGTGTTTGTAATAGGGACTGCTAATAACCCCCAAACTCCCGCAATACCATGAACAGAAATTGCACCAACAGGGTCATCTACCCGCATTTTGTCTAAGGTCACAATTGAGAAGACAACCAACACCCCCCCCACTGCACCAATCATGACAGCAAAAGAAGCTGTAGGCGTTGAGGGTTCTGCGGTAATAGCAACTAAACCCGCTAAAATACCATTCAAAATCATACTCAAATCAGCTTTACCAAACAAAATACGCGCCACTAAAATTGCAGCAACCAAACCGCCACAAGCAGCCATATTTGTATTAACGATAACGGCAGCAACTGTATTTGCATCGGCAATCGTGCTGAGTTTAAGTTGTGAACCCCCATTAAAACCAAACCAACCAAACCAGAGAATCATTGTGCCTAATGTTGCAAGCGGTAAGTTTGCCCCAGGCATTGGATTAACTTGTCCATTAGCACCGTATTTACCTTTACGTGCACCTAACAACAGTACACCTGCTAATGCCGCTGTCGCACCACACAGATGCACAATCCCAGACCCTGCAAAATCTTTAAAAGAGGCATTACTTAAAAAAGGAATAGCTTCTAACCAACCGCCACCCCATTTCCAATAACCTTGAATGGGATAAATAAAGCCTGTCATGACAACGGCAAATACTAAAAATGCCCACAATTTCATCCGTTCAGCAACCGCACCTGAAACGACTGACATAGAAGTTGCCACGAAAACAACTTGGAAAAAGAAATCTGCTTTCAACGCATACGCTTTACTAGCTGTTCCCGCTAAGATACTTTCGGCGGTTTGTTCACCACCCAGTAAAAACGTAAAATGAGGCAAAATACCTGCAATAATGGTATTTTCTCCTGGATACATAAGGTTATAACCAACCAACATATACATAATGCAGGCAACGGCATATAACGTAATATTTTTAGTTAAAATCTCGGCTGTATTTTTAGCGCGGACAAGCCCTGCTTCTAACATCGCAAAGCCTGCTGCCATAAACATAACGAGAATCCCCGTCATTAACAGGTAAAAAGTATCCAGTGCATAACGTATCTCAATAGACGTGGACGCACCCGCGACTTCTAAAGGCATTATTAAACTCCCTACGGATATTCAAGAATAAATAAAGGGATATATTTGTTACAGCGCGTCGCTTCCTGTTTCGCCTGTACGAATTCGAATGGCTTGTTCTAAATCAAACACAAAAATTTTACCATCACCAATTTTGCCTGTATTTGCAGCTTTTGTAATTGCATCAATAACTTGCTCAACCAAGTCATCTTGAATAGCCGCTTCAATTTTTACTTTAGGTAGAAAATCAACGACATATTCTGCACCGCGATATAATTCAGTATGACCTTTTTGCCGTCCAAATCCTTTTACTTCTGTTACAGTAATGCCCTGTACACCGATATCTGATAAAGACTCGCGCACATCGTCAAGCTTGAAAGGTTTGATAATGGCAGTCACCATCTTCATGGGTATTTCCTCCTAACGGTAAATAAAATAAAAGAAAAATTAAATGCTCTCACATGAGCCTATTTTCACAATTGCAATTACATTTTCACAATTCTTGCATCTTTTTTGATAAAACCTGCAAAGAAAATGTGCCAATATGTTACAGCAGAAACAGCAAAACAACGAATAGTAACGTAAAAAAAGCGATTTTTTTGATAAAACCAGATACCGCTTACAATCCATAATTTTGTGCGATAAACGCAGAATACCGTTTACCTATAATTGAGGTGTTTACACAAATACAATAACTATGCCATGCTTTATTTTTATTTAAAAACATTATATTATAACTGTTTATCGTCTAAACACAGCAAATAGGCAAATATTTTTTGCACTAAATAAGTGCATAAAAACTTTTAAACTGCACTATAATAAAACACACAAACATGGTTGCATCATGCACATCATTATTATTGATTTTGAGACAACGGGTTTATCTCCACAACATGGTGCGCGCCCCACTGAAGTGGCTGCTGTACGAATTAAAAATGGTCAAATAACTGACCATTATCAAAGTTTAATGAATGCAGGTGTTTCAATTCCAGCCTTTATTGAAAACTTGACAGGCATTAATAATACAATGATTCGTACAGCCCCCCCTGTTCACCAAGTAATGCACGAATTAGCAGAATTCATCGGTGATACCCCACTCGTAGCACATAATGCGGTTTTTGATAGCAAGTTTTTAGATATTGAGTTAGCACATATTGGTTTACAGCGACGACAAGAAATGTTGTGTTCCTTGTTGTTAGCACGACGATGCTATCCACACGCGCCCACCCATAAATTAACAGATTTAATAAAATATATAGGGTTACCATCTGATGGTCACGCACATCGTGCTTTAGCCGATGTACAAATGACCGCACGTTTATGGTTGCACATGCTGGCGCATTTATGCTGTACTTATCACTTATCTCATGTTCCCCTGCCTTTGTTGGCACAAATTCAGCGGATACCTGTTCACTCTTTAACGCGTTTTATGTCCCATTACTGCAAGGGCGCATGATGAACAGGGTTGTAGAAAGTTTCTATAAACACTTATCAATTTAATCAAGGAATACATAGCATGGCTGAAATAACAACAGCAAGTGGTTTAATTTATGAAGATACTGTCGTTGGGACAGGCGCGGAAGCGGTTGCAGGTAAAAAAGTCTCTGTCCACTATTCAGGCTGGCTAACCAATGGTCAACCGTTTGATTCTAGCAAACAACGCAACGAAGCATTTCAATTTATATTAGGTGGGCGACAAGTTATTGCAGGATGGGATGAAGGTGTTCAAGGCATGAAAATTGGGGGAACACGTAAATTAACAATTCCACCACAACTAGGCTATGGCGCGCGAGGTGCGGGCGGTGTCATTCCACCTAATGCAACGTTAATTTTTGAAGTAGAATTATTAGCGATATTGTAAGAACTGTTAGGGTGCGGATACTGCGCCCTTTTTTTTAGTATTTTAATACGTTAATAAAACGAAGATTAGAGGATTGATTTAAACGGTCAACTGCAGAATGATGAAGGGATAAACAAGAGGAAAAGCATCCACCTACCTATTTTGCTACGGCGACATCTCTGAACCGGGTGGTTCAAGTGGGTACGTCGAGCGACCTTTCAGGCTTCCCATGACAAGATGGGCATGCACAACAAGATCATTTAACTCTCTATTCCCAAGATGTGAAGTTAGGTTCAAGAGTTTTTAAAGCCCTCACAACACGGGCAGGGGATGCCGAAAACGTTACATTTTGCTTTGCTTCTCAGATTGAGAGAAGCCTTGATTTCAAGACTACCGCTTTATTTCATGTAAGGCAAGATTAATTTTTTCTTGTAGCGAGTTTATCTGATTTTTTAAGCCGTTATTCTCCGTCTCATACCCTTGCTTATAGCGAAAATACTCATGAATAATATTGAGTGCGCTTACTACAACGATACGTTCCGTACTTACGACCTTGCCACCATCACGGACTTCTTTCACCTTTTTATTTAGGTAATTAGCAGATGCAATTAACGTTTCTTTTTCCTCTTCAGGACAGGCAACAACATAATCTTTATCTAAAATATGCAAGCTGACAGGAATTGTTTTGCCGCTATAACTGCTCATACATTTATTTCCAAAGTTTTTAAGCGTTCAATCATCGCCTCAACACGATTTCGCGCTAATTGGTTTTTTTCCAATAACACTGTCCGTTCTTCTAGCAAACGGTCTTGTTGTTGACGCAATTGTCGATTTTCTTCTGCCAATTGCACACAAATGGCTAATAATTCATCCAGATGGTTTTCAAATAATCGTAGATCAGCGTTTTCCATTGCGTTCTGGCTTCTTGTGATTTTTCTAATTGAGGGAATTAACCGCAATTTTATAGGCTAAAAAACACTTGTTGCCGCTAGGAGAAAAATTATTTCTTCGATGGCGGAGTGCTAGTTTTTGGTTCGTTTTTATTATCTTCTATATCACTAAACAAATCATCTAATTCCTCAGAAGACTCTTGTTTTGGTGGGTTACCATCATAAACCAAGAATCGGCGACTTTGTAAATAAGCATTACGCAAGTAGATGTATTGGTCTAATGCACCTTGGTCAACCACTTTTTCAACACCAATCAAGTCTGCTCGTTTATCAACGGCACTGACAACATTTGTTACTGCAATAAAGCCATTTGTTTTATCACCATTGCCAACATACCAGCGCGGGTCTAAGGCTAAATCACCCACCCAGCCAACTGTGTCACGGGTGGAACTAGGACCAAAAAAGGGTAAAACAATATATGAACCATCGCCAATCCCCCAATAACCCAATGTTTGCCCAAAATCTTCATAATGTTTAGGAAAACCAAACGTTGTGCCAACATCTAAAATACCAAAAATACCAATGGTTGAATTGAATAATAACCGCATGGTGTCAGAGGCTGCCTGCGGTACTTTCAGTTGCAATACATCATTAACCACAACAACGACATCACCAATATTGCTAAATACATTAGAAATGCCTTGATTTAAGGGCGTTGGTGTAATTTCCCGATAAGTCATCGCAACTGGACGTAAAACAGCATCATCAATCGCTTGGTTAAATGCATAAATTTTACGATTCATAGGTTCATAAGGATCAACATCATTGGTTGTAATACCCGTACAACCTGCAAGGCATAATGTAGCGAACGATAAGGAAAAAGATAAGGGACGTATATGAGCGGTCAGCATAAAATCAGCACTGTAAGGGAAGTAATATTAATAGGTTCTTCATGCAAAAAGCATAAAGTATTGCTTATAAATGTTCAATGCAGAGAAATTTATTCATACCTACGTGGTTTTTGAATAACGCATATTGTTTCATTTATCTTAGCGAAAATAATCACACAAGCGATGTTAAATGCAGAATACGCAAGTCATCTTATTGCAGTGTATAGACAAAATAAAATAAAAAAAGAGCCTGACATCAATTAAAACAAGCACAAGGCTTGACTTTATATTTTTGGTCAATGAAAAAATTATAAAATCTCTTCTGATTCTTGTGCTAGTCCATCATTCAGTATGATCCACGGCAGCTTATTATTAACCCAAATATGTCGATTGGGTGCATATAGTGAGGGATTATCTAAAGAAGTTACGCTAATATCCAAGGTATCAGATGCAAGACGTGTATAAAGACTTAATTGCGTACCGCAATGAGAACAAAAATAGCGTTCACATTCTGGCGCGGAGCGATACATAGCAGGTTCACCTTGTGTCCATTGAAACGCGGTTAATGGAACACTCGCCCACGTAATACTTGTTCCACCACTGACACGCCGACAAATAGAGCAATGACAAATAGCGACATCTGTCAATGTCGTTTGCTCAATGTGATAACGAATTTCTCCACAATAACAACCGCCTAATATGCTCACCTATTTACGCCTCCGCCGAAAAATAATTAAAAAAATACACTGTTTGAGCAACAACGTTTCGGTAGAAAGGACGGGTTTATTCGTCCTTACAGAATAGATTTCTTACAAACGGACAAAAAAATAAACAATGGATAATACAGCTTGAAGCGGTACTATCCATTGTTTGCAAACGGTCTCATCACCTTAACGATATGATAAACCCATTACCTGTCTTACTTCCTCTAACGTTTCACGAGCGACAGCACGGGCTTTTTCACAACCTTCCGTCATAATCGCACGAACAGTTTCAGGCGATTCTTGATAACGTTTACACTTTTCTTGAATTGGGGCAAGTTCTTTTATAATGCCTTCAATCACAGGTTGTTTACACTCAATACAGCCGATAGTTGCACTACGACAGCCCTCTTGTACCCATGCTTTCACATCATCAGGTGAATAAACTTTATGCAACTGCCAAACGGGGCACTTTTCAGGTTCACCCGCATCAGTCCGTCGGACACGGGCGGGGTCTGTTGGCATTGTGCGGACTTTTTGTTCTACGTTTACAGGCGTTTCACGTAAGGTAATCGTATTGCCATACGATTTAGACATTTTCTGTCCATCCAACCCCGGCATTTTTGACGTTTCTGTTAATAACGCCTCTGGTTCGGGTAAAATAGTTCGTGTTTCACCCTCTAAAAAGCCTAATAACCGTTTTTTATCGCCTAAGCTAATATTTTGCTGAGCGTTCACTAACACTTGTGCCGTGCTTAAGGCTTCGCCGTCACCTTGCTCCTGATAACGTTTACGTAACTCATTATATAAATTTGCATTTTTCTTACCCATTTTCCGTGTAGCCTCTTTGGCTTTTTCTTGAAAATCGGGTTCACGTCCGTAAAGAAAATTAAACCGTCGTGCCAATTCACGTGTAATTTCCACATGGGCCACTTGATCTTCGCCAACAGGAACAAGCCCTGCTTTGTAAATTAAAATATCTGCACTTTGCAACAAGGGATAGCCTAGAAAACCATAGGTTGCGAGGTCTTTATCTTTAAGCTTCTGCTGTTGGTCTTTATAAGTAGGCACTCGTTCCAACCAACTTAACGGTGTGGACATAGACAACAATAAATGCAGTTCTGCATGTTCGGGTACTTTAGATTGAATAAATAAGGTCGCTTCACTGGGGTTAATTCCAACAGAAAGCCAATCAATAAGCATATCCCATACACTTGGGGCTATTAAGCTGACATCATCATATTGCGTGGTCAATGCGTGCCAATCAGCGGCAAAGAAAAAACAGCGGTATTCATATTGCAGTTTTATCCAATTTTTCAGCACACCATGATAATGTCCTAAATGTAATTGACCTGTTGGTCGCATGCCAGACAGTACCCTTTGTGAAGTAGCTAAACTCAACCCTATTCTCCTTAAAATCAATACAACAAAATGTGAATACCCTACGCCAATTTTACCAATTAAATTATTTGTACAATCAAAGTGGATAATAAATTGATTTCCATAAGCAGCATTGTAATGGATAGTCCTTCCACTTTAAACGTGTATCCCGCTGCCAACGTATTCAGCATAATACCCATCAGCGGTTAAAGACATCAGAACCAGAACAAGAAATATACGAAAAACGGTAATACTTTAAAGAACCAGTGATATTAAAATAAGAAAACTGAAAATTACAGAATGATCGTTAAGAAGCTGATTTGTCCAAGCTGCAAAGCGACACCGTAAAATACAGAAAAACCCGCTCAGGCAGTAGAAATTAACGAGAAAATCGACGGGCGCGTCGAAAAAATGCGCTTTAACAAAGAAAAGACTACGATTAAATACAATGACAGCCTGACATTAAGCGGCATTAAATTACACAGTTATGAAAGTGCCATTGCTTATTTTGTTGTCTATGAATTAATGCGCGGTGCTTAATCTTTTCTTGTGTCTCCGCTTTGTGGAGAATCAGAACAATTCGGCATTATCTAACGCTACCATTGCACTATTTTCCCCATTCCTTAACTTCTCAGAATATTCCCGCCCAATTTTTACATTTCCTTTACACCGCCCTACCCAGTTTTTACACAATTTTTAGAGATTTTTCGATAAGCTTTTTACTGTCGAAATAACCCTGTGTAGGAGTTGAGTAATGATGGATATCGTCTTCGTGGGTGCAATCATGGCATTGCTACTGATTAGCGGCGCACTGGTGACAGGATGCGCCAAATTGGGAGAACGTCAATGAGTACCATCTATATTATCGGTGCAGTGGTCGCTGGTGGTCTGTTCGTGTATTTAATCTTCGCGCTGTTAAATGCGGAGGATTTGTAATGAGCATGTCTTCAATCCTTTTACCCTGTGTTTTACTAATAATTTTATTTGCTTGCGCCTATCCGCTGGGATTTTACCTTGCCAAAGTTGGCGAAGCGCAACCAATCACGGCTTGGACGAATGCAGTTGAACATCGCTTATATCAACTTGCAGGTATTGATGCCCATGCCAATATGAACTGGAAAAGCTATGCGATGGCGTTATTAGTTTTCAATGCAATCGGCACGCTTGCGGTTTATACCGTGCAACGGGTTCAAACATGGTTGCCGCTAAATCCCCAAGGTTTTGGTAATGTAAGCCCCGATTCCGCCTTTAATACCGCCGTGAGTTTCATCAGCAACACCAATTGGCAAGGTTACAGCGGCGAATCTAGCATGAGTTATTTAACGCAAATGCTTGTGCTGACGGGACAGAATTTTTTCTCCGCCGCCACAGGTATGGCCGTTGCCTATGCTTTGATTCGGGGCTTTTCTTCACATTCTGCCAAAACCATCGGCAATTTTTGGGTCGATGTCACCCGCTCCACCTTGTATGTGTTACTGCCTTTATCCACACTATTTGCGATTTTTTTGATGAGTCAAGGCGTGATTCAAAACTTCGCCGCGTATAAGGACATGACTTTACTTGATCCTGTCAGCTATACCCAAGCGAAAATATCCCCATCAGGTCAAGCACTGAATGATGAAAAAGGCAATCCATTAATGGAAACCGTAAGCAGCCCTATCCAAAGCCTTGCGATGGGACCTGTGGCTTCACAAGAAGCAATTAAATTATTGGGCACAAATGGCGGCGGTTTCTTCAATACCAATTCAGCCCATCCTTTTGAAAATCCCACCGCTATTTCTAACATATTTCAACTCTTGGCGATTTTGTTAATTCCAACGGCATTGTGTTTTGCCTTTGGAAAAATGGTAGGCGATATGCGGCAAGCATGGGCAATTCTTGGCGCAATGACGATAGTCTTTGTCATCATGAGCAGTGTTGTACTCATCAGCGAACAACAAGCACACCCCGTATTACAAACCCTAGGCATTGATCAAAACCGCAGCGAATTTCAAGCAGGCGGCAATATGGAAGGCAAAGAAACGCGATTTGGTATCAGTGCCTCAGCCTTATTTGCCGCAGTGACCACTGCAACTTCTTGTGGAGCGGTGAATGCAATGCACGATTCATTTATGCCCTTGGGCGGCATTGTGCCTTTAGTGCTTATGCAGTTTGGAGAAGTGATATTTGGTGGTGTCGGCTCAGGTTTATACGGCATGTTGATTTTTGCAGTGTTAGCCGTCTTTATTGCAGGGCTGATGATTGGGCGTACTCCCGAATATTTAGGCAAGAAAATTCAAGCTTTTGAAATGAAAATGACTTCCATCACGATTTTAGTCACGCCCATACTGGTCTTGAGTTTTAGCGCGCTGGCGTTAATGACCGAAGCGGGGAGAAGCAGTATTGCCAATCCCAATGCGCATGGTTTTTCTGAAATTTTATACGCGTTTACCTCAGCTGCGAATAATAACGGTAGCGCGTTTGCGGGTTTAAATGCCAATACCCCATTTTACAATGTGCTATTAGCCGTGGTGATGTGGTTTGGACGTTTTGCGATGATTATTCCTATCTTGGCGATTGCAGGTTCACTGGCAGAAAAGAAACGCTTAGCAGTCACCGCAGGCACGATGCCCACACAAGGGTTACTGTTCGTGAGCTTATTGGTCAGTATCGTGGTGTTAGTCGGGGTGCTAAATTATATTCCCGCGCTGGCATTGGGTCCAATCGTTGAACACTTACAACTGTTTACACGCTAACAGGAAAATATCATGCACGTCATAGAAACCCATAGTTCACGTAGCCGTTTAAAGCTTTTCGATACCCAATTACTCGCTTTCGCCTTGGTCAATGCGTTTAAAAAACTGCATCCGCGTACCCAATGGCGCAGCCCTGTAATGTTTGTAGTATATGTCGGCAGTATTCTCACCAGTCTGTTGTTTATACAAGCACTGCTCACTACAGGTGAAACCCGTCCAAGCTTTATTCTCGCCATTAGTCTGTGGTTATGGTTTACCGTACTGTTTGCCAACTTTGCCGAATCACTGGCAGAAAGTCGCAGTAAGGCACAAGCGGCTTCCTTACGCGCGCTGAAAAAAACTGTGATTGCAAAAAAACTCAGTGCGCCAACCCACGGGGCAACTTGGTTATCCATAATCGCCACTGAACTGCGCAAGGGCGATATCGTTTTAGTTGAAACGGGCGATGTCATTCCTGTGGATGGTGAGGTGATTGAAGGTATTGCCTCTGTGGATGAAAGCGCGATTACAGGAGAATCCGCGCCCGTGATTCGGGAATCGGGCGGTGATTTCTCAGCAGTGACGGGTGGTACGCGGGTGTTATCGGATTGGTTAATTGTCCGTATTGTGGTCAATCCCGGCGAGGCGTTTATTGACCGCATGATTGCGATGGTGGAAGGCGCAAAACGCCAAAAGACCCCTAATGAAATCGCGTTAAATATTTTATTAATTGCCCTCACCTTAGTGTTTTTGGTGGTCACTGTCAGCTTATTACCCCTGTCTTTATTCGCAGTGGAAACCGCTAAACTCGGGCAACCGATTACTATAACTGTGTTAATTGCGCTGTTGGTCTGCCTTATTCCCACCACCATCGGCGGCTTATTGTCCACCATCGGTGTAGCGGGCATGAGCCGCATGATGCAAGCCAATGTGATTGCAACCTCGGGGCGTGCTGTTGAAGCCGCAGGCGATGTTGATGTCTTATTGCTAGATAAAACGGGTACGATTACCTTGGGCAATCGCCAAGCTTCGGCATTCATTCCCGCGCCGCATGTCAGCGAAGCACAATTAGCCAATGCAGCACAATTGGCTTCTTTGGCAGATGAAACCCCAGAAGGGCGCAGCATCGTGATTTTAGCAAAACAACGCTTTAATATTCGTGAGCGTGAAATGGAAACCTTGCACGCAAGCTTTGTCGCGTTTACTGCACAAACCCGAATGAGTGGCATTGACATGGGAACTCGTGCAATTCGCAAAGGCGCTGCGGAAACCATGCGCGCTTATGTCGAATCTTTGGGACATTTGTTTCCTGAAGAAGTGAGCAAAGCGGTGGAAGATATTGCACGGCGCGGCAGCACGCCCTTGGTGGTAGTGGATGCAGAACGGGTTATGGGCACGGTGGAGTTAAAAGATATAGTCAAAGGCGGCATTAAAGAACGTTTTGCCGAATTGCGCCGTATGGGTATCAAAACCGTGATGATTACAGGAGATAATCGACTAACTGCAGCGGCGATTGCGGCGGAAGCAGGTGTAGATGATTTTCTCGCAGAAGCCACGCCTGAACAAAAGCTCAAATTGATTCGCAGTTATCAAGCCGAAGGACGTTTAGTGGCGATGACTGGTGACGGCACAAACGATGCGCCCGCGTTAGCACAAGCTGATGTTGCCGTGGCGATGAATTCGGGCACGCAAGCCGCAAAGGAAGCGGGCAATATGGTGGATTTGGATTCCAATCCCACTAAACTGTTGGAAATTGTTGAAATTGGCAAACAGATGCTGATGACGCGCGGTTCTTTGACCACGTTTTCAATTGCTAATGATATTGCCAAATATTTCGCGATAATTCCTACAGCATTTACCAGCACTTATCCCCAGTTAAATCTGCTCAATGTGATGCAATTAAACAGTCCTGCCTCTGCAATTTTGTCTGCAGTGATTTTTAATGCCCTGATTATTTTATTTTTGATTCCCTTGGCGTTAACGGGTGTGAAATATCAAGCGGTCGGTGCAGCCTTATTGTTGCAACGTAATTTATTACTATATGGACTGGGCGGCATTATCGTGCCTTTTGTGGGTATCAAGTTAATTGATATATTATTGAATATAAATAATTTTGTGTAGAACATGACGCAGTGGTTTTAAACCCAGTGACTATGATCACGCATACATTAAGGAGTTATCACATGATCGCTATGTTTCGTCCCGCATTGGTATTATTTGCCGTACTAACTTTACTGTGTGGCGTTGCCTATCCCGCATTAATTACAGGCATTGGACAAATTGCCTTTCCCGTCCAAGCAGCAGGCAGTTTAGTCACGGTCAATGGAAAAGTGCTGGGTTCTACATTAATCGGACAAGCATTCACCGCACCGCATTATTTCTGGGGTAGAGCGTCGGCAACCAGCCCCATGCCCAATAATGCGGCCGCGTCTAGCGGTTCTAATCAAGGTCCGTTAAACCCTGCATTCATTGATGCCGTAAAAGCACGTATTGACGTACTAAAAGCGGCTGATCCTCAGAATATTGCCCCGATTCCTATCGATTTGGTCACAGCCTCTGCCAGCGGTTTAGACCCTGAAATCAGCATAGCGGCGGCGTATTATCAAGAAAATCGTATTGCACAAGCACGAAAATTGAGTCGTGATCAAGTGCACAATCTTGTGCTGCAACACCGTAAATCGCAAATTTTCGGTTTTTTAGGAGAAGCACGGGTTAATGTGTTAACACTGAATCTGGCATTAGACCAAATCTCTATCCCTTAACGACAGGTGTTGTATGTACCCTCACACCCATCAACGCCCTGACCCAGATGTATTATTGGCGCAGGTTCAAGTGCAAGAACGGCGCGCAAGTCGTGGCAAACTGCGTATTTATTTTGGCGCATCCGCAGGGGTTGGCAAAACCTATGCAATGCTGACCGCCGCCCGCAAACTGTATGCTGATCAACAGGATTTAATCGTCGGTATTGTGGAAACCCATGGACGTAGTGAAACCCTTGTTTTATTGGAAGGGTTGGACGTATTACCATTAAAAAATATTGAATATCATGGGCGTATGCTCACAGAGTTTGATATTGATGCCGCACTTGTCCGTCATCCTGCCTTAATTTTAGTGGATGAACTGGCACATTCTAATGCGCCGAATTCACGCCATCCTAAACGTTGGCAAGATGTTGAAGAATTACTGAGTGTGGGCATTGATGTATTTACCACTGTTAACGTACAACACTTAGAAAGTTTAAATGACGTGGTTGGGGGGATTACTGGGGTTCGGGTTTCTGAAACCTTGCCCGATACAGTGTTCGATAAAGCCGATGAAGTGGTGCTGGTGGATATTCCAGCCGATGAACTGTTGGCGCGTCTGAAAGCAGGCAAAGTCTATCAAATACCCCAAGCAGAACGTGCGTCACACAATTTTTTCCGCCGTGGAAATTTAATTGCACTGCGTGAACTGGCTTTGCGCCGCACGGCAGATCGGATAGAAGATGATGTACAAGCTTATCGTGTTGAAAAATCCATTAATACCGTTTGGAAAACTGATACGGCATTATTGGCATGTATTGGCGCACGTTCGGGCGATGAACATGTGATTCGGAGCACCGCCCGTCTCGCCAATCAACTGAATACCGATTGGCATGTAATTTATATCGAAACTCCGCAACTGCAAGATTTAACGATTGAACAGCATGCGCGGATTTTAAAAACCTTAAAACTGGGCGAAGACTTGGGTGCACGCACCGCGATTGTATCGGGCAATCATATTGCGCAAGAAATTATTGCCTATGCCCGCAGCCATAATTTTTCAAAAATTATTTTGGGACGCAATCACCGCCCAACATTTTGGCGTAGTTCCACATTACAACAGATTGCAAGCCTTGCCCCCGATATTGATTTAATTGAATTAGGACGCGCTACAGAAACCTCAGCGACCTCTAAAACCACCACCAGCGACGCATCTAATACCCAAAGCAATGCCACAATGTTCCCGCAAAATTTTTGGCATTATCTACTCGCAGTGCTGGCAAGTTTATTCACCGCTGCTGTTGCAACGCCGCTGCTACTCTATTTAGATTTAGCCAATATCGTAATGCTGTTCTTACTCACCGTGGTATTAGTTGCGGTGCGTTTTGGGAGAGGTCCTGCGGTAACTTCTACCGTGGTTGGTGTGGCAGCCTTTGATTTCTTTTTTGTCCCGCCCCGCTTTTCCTTTGCGGTTAGCGATGTGCAATATGTAGTCACTTTTGCCGTGATGCTTGTGGTGGGGTTGATTACGGCGCACTTAACCGCAGGCTTACGCTATCAAGCACGAATTGCCTCACGGCGTGAATCTCGCTCACGTGCTTTATATGAATTTGCCCGTGAACTGTCAAGCGCGTTGCAAACTGAACAGATATTTGAAATGACCCACAAGTTCATTGTCCGTACTTTTCGCGCCCAAGCAACATTACTATTGCCTGATCAGGCAGGACGTTTACAGACCCCGCTGAATGTTGCAGAAAACACGCCTGAGGTGACGAATAACACACTGTTAGATTTGGGTATCGCACAATGGGCCTTTGATCATGCCATGCCTGCAGGTGTGGGCACAGATACCTTACCAGGTAGTTCTTTTTTCTATTTACCCTTGGTTGCACCGATGCGTACCCGTGGCGTACTCGCAGTACAAATGGAAAATCGTCCTTGGATATTAATTCCTGAACAACACCAACAATTAGACACTTTTGCTGCATTAACCGCGATAGCTTTGGAGCGGGTACATTATATTGAAGTGGCACAAGATGCTTTACTGCATATGGAATCAGAACGCCTGCGAAATTCCTTATTGTCGGCATTATCCCATGATTTACGGACTCCGCTGACGGCTCTAGTCGGACTGTCGGAATCACTGTTAAGAAGTAAACCGCTCACTGAAGTGCAGCAAACCTTGAGTGCGGCTTTACACAAGGAAGCTTTACGCATGAGTCAATTAGTGTCTAATCTGTTAGACATGGCACGCATCCAAAGTGGCGAGGTGAAACTCAATCTACAATGGCAAGCGTTAGAAGAAGTGGTAGGCAGTGCCTTACGGGCGAGCGATTCGTTTTTAGGACAGCATGAAATACAGCTTCGTATGGCGCAGGATTTACCCTTGATTCCTATTGATGCGGTGCTCATTGAACGGGTTTTGTGTAATCTGCTAGAAAACGCAAGCAAATATACTCCAGCAGGCTCACGTATCACTATCACGGCTGAAGTGGGGCATGATTTTTTAGACGTTGCCGTGAATGATAACGGACCGGGACTTCCTGTGGGTAAAGAAGAAACTATTTTTGAAAAATTCACCCGAGGTGAGCGTGAATCTGCAACTCCCGGGATTGGATTAGGTTTAGCAATTTGTCGTGCCATTATTGAAGCGCACGGTGGAACGATTCGGGCGCGGCAAGTGCTGGGTGGTGGGGCATCGATACTGTTCACCCTGCCTCTCGGCACACCGCCTGCAATGCCTGAAGTTGATGAAAGTGAGTTGTATCATGACTGATGCGCCAACCCTGATCGCGCTGCTGGTGGAAGACGAGCCGCAAATTCGGCGTTTTGTGCGGCTGGCTTTGGAAGGGGAACACTGGCAAGTATTTGAAGCCGAAACTTTAAAACGTGGTTTAATTGATGCAGGCACACGAAAACCTGATTTAATCATCCTCGATTTGGGATTACCCGACGGAGATGGTGTTGATTTTGTCCGAGATGTGCGCCAATGGTCTAGCGTGCCGATTATTGTGCTGTCAGCGCGCGCCCATGAAACTGATAAAATTAATGCGCTGGATTTGGGTGCAGATGATTATTTAACCAAACCGTTTGGTATTGGGGAATTACTGGCACGGGTGCGTTCTGCATTGCGGCGACTGCATCAACCCACTACACACGGCATTATTCAATTTGGTGAAGTGGAAATTAATACACAAGCTCGCTTAGTCACTAAAGCCCAGCATAGAGTGCATTTAACTCCGATAGAATACCGTTTGTTGATGGTTTTAGTGACACATGCGGGACGTGTTGTGAGCAATCCGCAATTATTACGCGAGGTTTGGGGGCCTTCCCATTCAGAAAGAGGTCATTATTTGCGGGTATATATGGGACATTTGCGGCACAAGTTGGAAGATGATCCCGCGCAACCCCGCTATTTACTCACAGAAACTGCGGTGGGGTATCGCTTGCTGTTGCCCTGACTCGATGTCATTTTTCCTATAAATGCCTTATAATATAGCCACTTATAGCTTATCGCTATGAATTAATTCAATGCAGAACTACTGATTGCTTATTGCTTAGCCGTTTTGCAAACGAAACGGCATAGGTAGGCGGAAGCGTAAAATGGAGTCATTACCGCCTGCAATGCCGTCGCGCATAACTAAAATGGATCGTAATTGATTTTTTTTACAATCCGCGCCCGTTTGAGGCATTGCGCTGGTTATGGTTAATGTGCCAACTTTAATTTTTTCCCATTCATCAGGTTATTACTTGTTGAATGAAAACCCAACGCTATCCTAAAAGAGCAAAAACTATTTTACGCCTTCATTTCCTGTAAAATTCCTCCAATTTGCAATTTTTAGTAGGGGGAACAGACAGCTCACAGTCAGGCTTATCCCTACGACGCTACAAAGGGGTGAGCCATTGATTTTATTTTTGAATTATCAATTCATCCCATTCTGTCCAGTATTATCTTGAAATAATCGTTATAGTTATTGCACCTTAATACAAACTTGCTTGAAAATTGGTTACCTGATTGATTGAAATTTTTCTGTGCAGTGCAAATTAACAATAATTCCGTTGAATAAACACAGACGCGCTATTTTTCCCCTTAATCCATCATTAAGCCAAACACTTTACGCTATTAACCCTCTTTAAAAAAACTAGGATTTTGTTCATGTTGATTTTTTGGATTCTCACAGGCTTGCTGGTTATGCTGGCATTCGCCTTTATTATTCCCCCTTTTTTTACAAAAACGATGGTGCAAACCGAAGCACATGATGCGATTAATATCGCTATTTATAAAGAAAAATGCACAGAAATTGAAGCAGATGACAGTCTTGATGCTGAACAAAAACAATTAGCCAAGCAAGAGTTAAAAAAAACACTGGGTCAAGAACTGACAGGAAAAACACCGATACAAGGACAAGCCCGAGCGCGTTGGGCGAGTTTGCTCGTGATGATACTTGTACCCGTTTGTGCATTGGGTTTGTATTATCGTTTTGGCGCGCCACAATTAATTGAACCACCGCCACCCGCCCCCGTAATGGATGAAAAAATGGCGGAGTTTCCTAAAATGGTGGAAAAACTAGAAAAGAAAATGCAAGAAACACCTGATGACCCCGTTGGTTGGCAAATGTTGGGGCGTTCTTACATGATTTTACAACGTTATCAAGAAGCCGTGCCTGCGTTTAATCAAGTCATTCGTCTAAAAGGGGAAAAAGATGCACCCGCTTTAGTCGATTTGGCAGAAGCCATTGCCATGAGTAGCAATGAACAATTAGCAGGACAACCCAGTATTCTCCTCAATAATGCCCTTGCCATAGACCCAAATAATATGAAAGCCTTATGGTTAGCGGGATTAGCCGCCGCACAAGCGGGAGATTATCCAACAGCAATCACACATTGGGAGCACTTACTCGCCCAATTTAAACCCGAAGATGCAGAAGACCGACAAGCGATTGAAGGACATATCGCACAGGCTCGCGAACTGATGCAAACAGCGCAAACTGGAAATACGACCAAAACCACAGAAGCGAGCCCCGCAACCGTTGTGCAACTGCCTATTACCGTTACACTTGACGAGCGGTTAAAAAACCAATTACCCGCAAATGCAACGCTGTTTATTTATGCACGACCTGCACAAGGGGCAAAAATGCCTTTAGCGATTGTACGTAAACAGGCCAGTGAATTACCTGTTAATGTTGTATTAGATGACAATGCGAGCGTTATGCCGACGATGAAATTGTCGGGTGCAAAAGAAGTGATTGTTTTTGCCCGCGTGTCCGTCAGCGGTAATGCAATGCCACAAATGGGTGATTTATTGGGCGAAAGTACGACAATCAGCCTGCCACATACAGAACAGATTCAAATCACGATTGATCAAGTTGTGCCGTAACTAAAATACAAGCCAGTATCAAGAAAACAATGGAGAACACTACGTTAAGTAGCGTTCTCCATTGTATATCTTGACTGTTTGCAAGAAAGTTATTTTGTTTTTTGAAACATCGGGTTTATAGACGAAGTAAGTCCTAAATAAACAGTATGATATCAACTAACTAAGGGTTCAAATAACGCATCTAAATCGGTTAGTGACAACTGCACTGCCCCTTGTCCCGTGCCTGCAAACAATGCATCGGCTAACTGTTTTTTCCGTTCTTGCAAAGCCTGAATTTTCTCTTCTACTGTTCCCGCTGTAATAAACTTATATACAAATACTGTTTTTTCCTGTCCAATCCGATGAGCGCGGTCAGTTGCCTGCTCTTCTACCGCAGGATTCCACCAAGGATCATAATGAATAACCGTATCCGCCGCAGTCAGGTTTAATCCTGTTCCCCCCGCTTTTAAACTGATTAAAAACACAGGGATATCGCCATCCTGAAAGCGCGCAATAATTTCAGTTCGTTTTTGTGTTTGCCCTGTCAATATGACATAAGGAATCTCCGCTTGTTGAAAGGCTTCTTCTATCAGGGCTAACATACTGGTAAATTGCGAAAAAATAAGAATTTTCCGACCTTCTTCAATCATTTCAGGGACTAAATCCATTAATAAATTGAGCTTTGCGGATTGCTTTACTTTTTTAGCCGCACTGAGTGAGACAAGACGCGGGTCACAACAGACTTGACGTAATTTAAGCAAGGCATCAAGGATAATCAGTTGACTTCTTGCCATTCCTTTTTCTGCAATTTCTTTACGAACTTTATCGTGCATCGCTAAACGAATTGTTTCATACAAATCAAGTTGCGCACCTTCCATTTCTACCATCCGAACAATTTCATTTTTTTCAGGTAATTCTGCAATAACAAGCTCCTTAGTTCGGCGTAGCATAAATGGCTTTATCCGTCTCGATAGTGCTTGATGTCGCAGTAAATTTCCCTCTTTTTCTATGGGTTTACGAAATCGTTGATGAAAATGTTTTCTTGTTCCCAATAAACCGGGCATTAAAAAATGAAATAACGACCAAATTTCCCCTAAATGATTTTCTAGCGGTGTGCCTGTTAAGCACAAACGATGATTTGCCTTGATTTGATGTGCAACTAAAGTCGATTTCGCGCTAGGATTTTTAATATTTTGCGCTTCATCTAAAATCAGTAAATGATATTCATGTTTCAGTAAAAATTCTTTATCCCGCGCTAACAAGGGATAAGTCGTTAAAATTAAATCATGTGTACTTATTTGTTCAAATTGTTCTTTACGTTGTAACCCTTGCAAAACTAATACGCTCAAATTGGTTACAAAGCGTTGTGCTTCTGCTCGCCAATTGCCCATTAAACTGGTCGGCGCGATAATTAAACAAGGTTTTGTTAAACGCCCTTGTTGCTTTTCAATGGCGATATGTCCCAGTGTTTGCACCGTTTTTCCAAGTCCCATATCGTCCGCTAAAATACCCGCTAATTGGTACTCGCGTAAAAATTGTAACCAATTAACCCCTTGTTGTTGATAGGGTCGTAATGTTGCATGAAAATTAGATGGAAGCTTTACGGTTTTTATTCCTTGAAAATATTGTAATTTTCTGCCTAATGCCAGTAATTTATCTCCACCTAACCAACGTAATTGTGTTGCACCGATACTTGCTTCTAATTCAATCAGTTGTGCGGCTTGTAAATGATTAAGTTGCAGTCGTCCCGTTGAATCTAGCGCGGTATAGTCTAATAACTCAACTAATATACTGAGTATATTACGAATTCTACTAATAGCGATGGGCAATAAACGTTTATCTTCTAAGCGGACAGAAAGCGTTGTGTCATCAGGCAAGCTCAATAATTTGTTTAAATCCTGCGTTGTAGATACTTTTTTTAAGAGTTGTACTAATAAGGGTAATAAATTGATACGTTTGCCATTTATTTTAATACCCAGCGACAGGCTAAACCAATCTATTCCCGTCGTTTCGTCAATTTCACCATACCATTCTTCAATCGCTTCAGGGTGTACGATGTTGTATTGATAATTTTTGTCGATTTCAATTTCCCAACCTTCCGCTTGTAAGGCTGGTAATGTTGTTAGGAAAAAGTTAGAAAGATGTTCTTCTAACAAAAAAGAGTCGCGTAACAGAGAAACTTTTGGTACATAATTGAGTGTATGTCGTTGAGGCGTGAAAAAAAATGATTTACTATCAGGATGTTCCATTGTAGAAACAAATTGTAAGTCGTGTAAGGTTTGTTTGGCTGCGTCTTCTTTTTGTAAATCGCGTTTAATAGTTACCCGAACTTCATTGGTTTTATCCAAGTAGGAAAAGCTTTCACCTATAGATTCTAACGCATTGATAGTTCTATTTTTATATTGAAAAGTTAAACGAGCAAAAGGGATATTTTCTTGTATCTTATTCGCCGAAGAACGCATATTGGGTATTAATGGGACTGTTTGGCTAAATAAATGTAGGTGAATCTTGGGGGTATCGTTCTCTTGACGTGTTTGATAGGAAAAAAACGGTTTAGGAATATCTAACGTTGGGGCAAGATTTTCTAATTGAGCACACACTAAGGTTGCTTCTTCCGCTTTAAGGGTGGGGGCTTTAGAAACCATTAGCGCAACAGGATTGGGTAATCCTGTGATTAATTCGCCACATTCTGCCGTTTTTGTATCGACATACCATAATGGCATTAAAGGCAATATGTGTGCTGATGTATCGCCTTGAAAAGTAAAGTGTAAAATTTGGGTTTTATTATTTTGCGCTGTCCATTTTAAAGTCGCGGTGCGAACTTTACCGTCAGTGAGTGCGGCTGTTTTAGCATTTTCCCAATGACAGCGATTAGTCTTTAACATATCTAATAAAATGCTGGTGGTAATCTGGTCGGTCGGCATTAAAGAAAATGTAGAAACAATGTCATTGGTACGAACTTGGTTAATGGCTCTTAGTTGAGAAATAATGACACTATCATCAGGCGACATTATCAAATCACGTTGTATAAACGATGCAGGATTGATATTGCTATAACTGCCTTTTTCTGAGCGTTGCGCGCTAACAACCTCTACAACCAGTGTTTTATTGGTATCACCAAACAGTTTTAAACTTAAGAGATACAGTAAACATTTTTTGGTATTGCTTGTTGCTTTTATCCGATTATTCAATGCAGTTTCCAATCTACGTAAACAAACTTAAAAATAGTAATGGTGATAAAAAAAGGCAGAATGAAAAAGCGTTTCCTTCTTTTAGTTAAAAAAGGGGAGAGAAGTTTAACGTATTTTCAAAATAAATCCTTCTCAACCCTTTTTATTTCAAAGGGTGAGGCGTTCTTTTTGTCCCTGTAATTAGCGAAAAATAGCCATCCAATCTACTCGCTGTAACGAGCGATTCTTATGCCATTATAGTGATGATTGTAGAGGGTGAGGTGTTATTGAGTCTATGACTTCTAATAGACAGTAATGGTTTTGCTGATGCAGGAAAATAGTGAATTGCCTGATTTTATTAAATTTATCTTCTTTGAAAAGGTTAAAGTAATAGGATTTAATTATCTCACTTTTGCAACAAGGAATGGATTATAAAAAATTCTTTGTTGAACAGAATCAAAATTTTATGCTTTACTATCTTAAAATACGACTAACCCGTTCATCCGCATGATAAGCCTTATCACCCAACAAGTTATTTTACCGTATCTGCTGCATTTGAATAAAATAAACTAAATAAACAATTTATTATATTTAGGAAGCATTCCGATATGTTCTTTAATATCCTAAATTTAGCGGGTTTAGCTTTGACTATTATTTATCAGCAATTCGTAGCTATCTACTTATAATACAATAATTTTTTATTATTTAATAACAAGCTTCGATGATTGTTCTGCAAAAAGTCCTCTTTTACCTTAACACCCCTATTCAAACTCACCATTACCATTAAAAAATTTTACCCCTCACACTTTTCGCTTCCTTTATACTTATTCTCCTTTTTCCACTGCCTGTTAATCGTCTGCCATGAATCCTGATTTAAGCCGTTTACAGTCTTATCCTTTTGAAAAATTAACCGCTTTAAAAGCAGGGATTACGCCACCGTCCAACCTGCGCGAAATTAATTTATCCATCGGTGAACCACAACACCCAACACCGTCTTTTATTGTTGATGCTATGCAAAAAGCACTAACAACGGATTTAGGTAAATATCCAACCACAAAGGGAATCTTGGCATTACGTCAACAAATTACCCAATGGTTAGCTAAACGATTTCCTGAACTTGCACACGTCACGTTAGACCCAGAACGGCAAGTGCTGCCTGTTAATGGCACACGCGAAGCCCTGTTTGCTTTTGCACAAACGGTTATTGACCGACGGAAAAAAAATCCTTTGGTCTTAATGCCTAATCCGTTTTATCAAATTTATGAAGGGGCTGCATTATTAGCAGGCGCAAGTCCTTATTATTTATCCTGCTTGGCAGAAAATAATTTTCAACCTGATTTCGACGCAATTCCCGCTGATGTTTGGGCGGATTGCCAACTGATTTATATTTGTTCGCCCAATAATCCCAGTGGCACGTTGCTAGATAAATTAACATTACGTAAATTGATTGAAAAATCAGATGAATTCGGTTTTATTATCGCAGCCGATGAATGTTATATGGAATTGTACGCTGATGAAAACCAAGCACCGAGCAGTTTACTTGCCGTGTGTGCCGAAATGGGGCGGACAGATTTTAAAAATTGCGTTATTTTTCACAGTTTATCAAAACGTTCGAATGCACCCGGATTGCGCTCTGGTTTTGTCGCGGGGGATACTACTGTTTTACAACAATTTTTATTATATAGAACGTATCACGGTTGCGCGATGCCCTTAGCGGTACAAACAGCAAGTGTGGTGGCATGGGCAGAACAAGCGCATGTCAAAACAAATCGTGATTTGTATCGAGAAAAATTCGCTTTAATGCGCGAGATTTTATCGCCTGTTATTCCGATAGAAATACCGCCCGCCAGTTTTTATCTTTGGCAAAAAATCCCGATTAGTGATACGCAATTTGTACAACAATTATATTTAACCCAACGGCTTACAGTGCTACCGGGTAGTTATTTATCACGCACAATAGATGGGATTAATCCGGGTGAAAATCGGGTTCGTATCGCCCTTGTTCCTGATGTTGAGGATTGTCGTGAAGCCGCCCACCGTATTCGCCACTTTTTAGAAACCCTTTAGGAGTTTAACTTAATGAGTGAATTACAAAAAACAATTGAAGAAGCCTTTAACAATCGCGCAGAATTAAGCCCACGTCACATAAATCCTGTGATTGAAGAGGCCATTCGGGAAAGTATCGATTTGCTAGACCGTGGTGTTTTACGGGTTGCAGAGAAGCTACAGGGAAAATGGGTTGTTAATGAGTGGTTGAAAAAAGCCGTATTGTTATCTTTCCGTGTGTCAGATAACGAGTTTATTAAAGGTGGTTTTACCAATTATTACGACAAAGTTATCTCCAAATATGCAGACTGTAGTTCTAAAGATTTTCGTGAGCAAGGCGTGCGTATTGTTCCCCCTGCCACAGCGCGTAAAGGGGCATATATTGCGCCTAACGTTGTGTTAATGCCTTCTTATGTCAATATTGGGGCTTATGTGGATAGCGGAACAATGGTGGATACGTGGGCAACGGTTGGTTCATGTGCGCAAATTGGGAAAAATGTGCATTTGTCGGGCGGGGTTGGAATTGGTGGGGTTTTAGAACCCTTGCAAGCCTCACCGACGATTATTGAAGATAATTGTTTTATTGGCGCACGGTCTGAAATTGTAGAAGGCGTGGTTATCGGTGAAGGCTCTGTCATTTCTATGGGCGTTTTCATCGGGCAAAGTACAAAAATTTATCATCGTGAAACGGGTGCAGTGACTTATGGTTATGTCCCGCCCTATTCTGTTGTTGTTTCAGGTAATTTACCCTCTGCTGACGGAAAGTATAGTTTGTATTGTGCGGTTATTGTGAAACAAGTTGATGAAAAAACACGCGGAAAAGTCGGATTAAATGAATTATTGCGGGATATTGAGTAGTTAAAAAATCTCTGATTATTATGGATTAAAGGATAGTCTGCATCAGAATTTACTAAGTTTTCAGCATTAACTGAATTTAAAAGCATCTTTTATTCAGACCATTTGTCATAGGTATCATTGCTTGAAGCGATGTTATCCATGTTACTTTTTGTCTTTACGCTCGATTAATTCAGCTAATTTTGCAAATCCTGATTCAGACTATTCTTTAATGCAGACTAACAAAAAAATTTGTAATAACTTTAAGGAGTTTGGCATGTCAACTTTAAAAATGACTGAGTTGAATTTAGCGGGTAAACGGGTGTTAATTCGGGAAGATTTCAACGTACCTGTTAAAAACGGTAAAGTTACCAGTGATGCACGGATTCAAGCGGCATTACCTAATGTGAAACACGCGCTACAAGCGGGTGCAAAAGTTATGTTAATGTCGCATTTAGGTCGTCCTGAAGAAGGTGTATATAACGAAGAATTTTCCATGCAACCAGTCGCTACGCATTTAGGTGAGTTACTTGGTAAACCTGTGCGCTTGATTAAAGATTGGTTAGAGGGACAATTCAGCGTTGCAGAAGGCGAAGTCGTGTTATTTGAAAACGTCCGCTTTAATAAAGGCGAGAAGAAAAATAACGATGAGCTGTCGAAAAAAATGGCAAGTTTATGTGATATTTACGTCATGGATGCCTTTGGTACGGCTCATCGTGCTGAAGCCTCTACCCATGGTGTTGCAAAATATGCCCCTGTTGCTTGTGCTGGTATTTTGTTAGCGGGCGAATTAGAAGCCTTAGGAAAAGCGTTAAAAAATCCCGCGCGTCCGTTAATTGCTATTGTCGGTGGTTCTAAAGTTTCTACCAAACTCACTGTATTAGATTCTTTGTCGGGGATTGTTGACCAACTGATTGTCGGTGGCGGTATTGCTAACACATTTATTGCTGCACAGGGTAATTCGATTGGTAAATCTTTGTTTGAAGCAGATTTAGTTGCAGAGGCGCAACGTTTAACAAGCGTAGCAAAAGCCAAAGGGGGGGATATTCCAGCCCCTGTTGATGTCGTGGTTGGAAAAGAATTTAGCGAAAATGCAACCGCGACTTTGAAGAAAGTTACTGATATTGAAGCGGATGATATGATTTTTGATATTGGCCCTGAGACATCTGCACAATTTGCTGAATTATTGAAAAAAGCAGGTACGATTGTCTGGAATGGCCCTGTTGGTGTGTTTGAGTTTGACCAGTTTGGCGCGGGTACAAAAGCCTTAGCGCAGGCAATTGCTGACAGTCCTGCGTTTTCGCTTGCGGGGGGTGGGGATACATTGGCAGCCATTGATAAATATGGTATTGCGGATAAAATTTCTTATATTTCTACAGGTGGTGGTGCATTTTTAGAGTTTTTAGAAGGGAAAAAACTGCCCGCTGTAGAAATTTTAGAACAACGCGCAGCGGTTTAAGTTTTATCACCCTGTCAATGGTGATTGATTTGATGGGGTGATATTAACAGCGTCCATAAGGAATATAGCGCGTAGCTTATGTAACCTGAGTTCGGGATAAGAAATAGGGAAAAATTAATAAATTTAATTGGTTTATCTCGTTCCCACGCTGGAGCGTGGGAACGAGAATTTCTTATCCCGAACTCAGGTTATGTAATACCAATTCGGTGATAATAAAGTGAGCTTAAAGGAATTTGGCAAACGGAATTAAATATGAAGCTATTAATTGTCAGTGGGTTATCTGGGGCAGGAAAGACCATTGCCTTGCATAGTTTGGAGGATATGGGGACGTATTGCGTGGATAATTTGCCTGTGAGTTTATTACCTGCGTTTGCAGAACAGGCGAAGCAACTGGCGAATTTACATGATTATGTTGCCGTAGGAGTTGATGCACGGACGGCCGCATTGCATGATTTACCCAGTTTGTTGCAAACTTTGAGTGATACGGATATTCCGTATTCAATTCTTTTTTTGGAAGCGGATGATGCGGTATTAATTAAGCGTTATAGCGAAACCCGTCGTAAACATCCGCTAACAACCAAACAATTACCCTTAGCGGAAGCGATTAAGTATGAACGGCAATTGCTTGCGCCGTTATCTAGTCGTGCAGACATTCGAATTAATACCAGCCAGATGCACGTTCATCAATTGCGTGACATGATACGGCTACGTACTGATTTACAAATTAATCAATCGATTTCTATTTTATTTTTATCCTTTGGATTTAAATATGGTCTTCCGCAAGAAGCAGATTTTATCTTTGATGTCCGTTGTTTGCCTAATCCGCACTGGGACCCAGAATTACGTCCTTTAACAGGTCGTGATCATGCTGTTGTGCAGTTTTTAGCATCACAACCCAAAGTGCAGCAAATGTTGGCGCATATTAGTGAGTTTTTAAGCGTTTGGATTCCACAATTTGAAGCGGATAACCGTAGTTATTTAACCGTTGCAGTGGGTTGCACGGGGGGGCAACATCGTTCCGTATATATTACAGAACAGTTGGCGCAATTGTTTAATCAAAAACGGGATGGCGTGTTACTCAGACATCGGGAATTAGTTTAAAAATTAATAATCTATCCCTAATCGCCACTGTAGGCTATGGGCTTTTAGTTGTTGCAATACATCAATAAATAATTGTAACTCAAGTAATAATTCGTCAATATGTGCAATATGGTTCGGTTGTTGCGCTATCAAGCCCATCATGGTTGAAAACCATTCAATGCCTTGCTCTGGATTAAACCATTGATTATCCATGCTAATAATTTCTTCTGACAGTTCAAATTGTTCTGCTAATGATTCATCCATCCCAACAAAATCATCAAGTAAGGGTAAATCCTGTTCCATCGCTAACTGATTAATCATCTCGGCATTTTTACCCAATAGTTTGCCGTCTATCATCGCTGACATATCAGCCGTTGATTGATTTACCACAAGATAGTAAGCCACGCTCATTATTAACGCCTTTCAAGTCGATGTGCTAGCCCTCGCTTAAAACTTGGCGATTGACTCAGTACAGGTTGGCGCGCTAAACGATAGGGAAATGTTAATCCTTGTCCGCCTGCTAAAGGATAAGTTTGTCCTTGATAATGCACGATATATTTTGTTGGTGTTGCATCAGTTGTTGTAGAAATTTTTAACAGCGGGGTTTTTATTTCCGCAATGCCATGTAATGCCGACCATGCAACAGGAAAATCAAATATTTCTTGTAACCAAGATAGTTCCTCTGTAAAACCAAGCTGTTGTAATAGCAATATAAATTGTTTACCCATTTCAATGCTCGCGGGACAATCGTAACGGCAGGGATTATGCGGAATCAAGCGCAAGCCTAAAGATTGCCAAAATAAATTGGTTTCTATACAGGATGATAATTTAATTAATTGTGATTCACTATCGGGTTGATGATGACTAGCTAATGCGCTATGCCATGTCATGTCGATAAACCCTTGTTCTGCACAGTAATGATGAAAGGCTTGATAACAACAATAAGGATATCCAACTAAGCGACTGATTTCTGCCTCATCTTGTTGATTAATCGCCCGTTGTAAAGCCTGAATTGCCGCAGGATACCCAACAGCCACACGCAATAAAAAAGGCGTATCACCCGCAACTTGTAATAAGGCTTGTGCATTTGCATATTGCGCGACTGCCTGCATTTCCAGTGGCAAACTGACTAAGCCTTGTTCTATCCACAGGCTGGCTTGCTCAATGAATTGTGTTGGCGATAAAACCAACGTACAGCAACCACGCATCCCCGTTTTTACGGATTGCCACTCCGCCGTTTGCCAGACTTGAATCAAACGAGTAAAGCGATGTTCCCATTGGCTTCGTGCTTCTTCACTCACCCAACTAATCCGCGTAAAATCAGGTAAGACAAAATCCAAACGTTCCACAACCAACCTCACTGTCTATTAATTCACACTGCGTGCATGTGAGGAAGAAAATTCTTGCCCGATTTGCAAGCGTAAATCCCACTCTGCCATTTTGACCGTTTCCGATAACATTTTGCAGAGAGAATGCAACATACTTTCACTCAAAACTAAATCTACGCCTGCCCCTTCTTTTGGATGTAAACATAATAGGTGTGAGCCATCATCACGTTTTTTGCGACTGATACGCGAGAGTAAAACCGCTTGGTCACCCAAAGGATATTGTTGATTATTCGCTTCGAACGGTTTGGAAAAATCCATCTGTTGCAACATATTTTCATGTTGAAAAGATAAAACAGCGGCTTGTACACGAGGGTCTGTATAACGATTGCCTGCTTCCACTTCTTTTAACATTTCCAGTAAGACCGCCCATAACAAGCGGACATAACGGCGTGTAAACCAAAAGCGGTATTCTGCCTTGTCGTGTGTATTCACTCGGAATTGCAAACGATCTTCCAAGGGGTCGAAGCTCAATTGCATCTGATAAAGTTGTGACATAAGAATAATGATAAAAGTGAATAAAATAGTGATTTGATTATAGCGAATTGTTGCTAAAAAGGCTTATTTATCACGGACGCGCCTAGCTTTAAATAAATCATGGGTTAAAGCCTGTCTAAAGCAGAATTTTCAGAATCAACTGAATTTTCAGAATTAAAAACACAAATAACATCGCCTGAAGCGGCATTATCCATTTTTAACAACCTGTCTAATAAAAATTAGGTTGCCCAAATACGCGGCGGACAAGCAGGACGTTGCGAAATGCTAGGACGTATTGCCGTCCAAACATCCGTAAAAAAAGCCTTTGCTTGTTCTGCATGATTCCCTAAATAACGACTAATAAGCATCCCTTCGACACTTGTTAATGCACATAAACATGAAGGTTCTGTGAACCAGTTGTGCAAGGTTTCGCGTAATTCATCCATTGCCCACGTTGTTATCGTTGGAACAGCACATAAAAAACTGCCAACAACAGGATAACCAGCCAATCCCCATGCACTGCTTAGTAATGGGCTATCACCTTGATAATACGCGCGTTCAATCCATAAGGGTGTTTTTCCTACATAAATTTCAATCGCTTGTCGCAATTGCCCCTGCATAAATCGTTCATGACTTGCAGGTCGTCCCAAACAGACAATATCCCATCCCATAAAAACACTGTCAGGCGCAAGCATAACGCGCAACTGGCTATGGCTTCGGCTGTCATTAAACGCAATCGTTTCTTGAGGCAACCACTCTAAAATACCCTGCTGTGCAACGGTTAATTGAATATTTTGTTGGGAAAAATGCGTAGGATGTGCGTATAACTTTGTTGCAGCAGGTGTCGTTATCAATGCTTGCGCATTTTTATCGACATGAATTTGAATCTGCAAATGGTCACCGCCAACAATCCCCCCCGGTGGATGCAACAAATAAACATGACAAGTGCCATTCGTTTCAGGATAAAACGGACGTTGAATTTGTAAAGGCCCTGAATGTCGTCGCTGACTCAAGACCGTACGGGTGACACGTTGTGTAAAGTACAATTGTAACTGAGCTTGCCAAGTATCCAGCATCATGGTTTAGGCATATCGTAGGCGAAAAAATGTTATTGTATCGAAAACGGTCGCATAAAACGAAAATGAATTGCCATGAAGCTAGATTGACGATTACACTTTTCTCGTTAGAGGGGCTAAAGCAGAATTCTCAATACTTCCAAACCAAACAAGACCGAATACATTAATAAGGCAATTTATAATTCATACCGTGTTTTTGTCTTGTCATTTTGTCATTATGTGTAACACATCGCGTGTGTCACAAAGTTTTTATCCTACAAAAACAACAATCAATTTCTCTCTAAAACCACTTTGAAATCTCAGGAGAAAACAATATGCAGATACCTCGCCAAGCAAAATTGACGCTCATCAACGGGATTATAATAGGGTTCGCGGCACTAACCGTAAGCAGTGGTTTTGCCGATTCCATCCCTATTCTTGCCGATGCAGTTGCAACACCAAACACAGCAACCCTTCCCGCATCAACCATGAGTAGCACTACCAATGCTACTGACGCTGAAGTTACACAAGAAACCCGCCTATTATTAGACCGTTTGCGCCTAGCAGATACAGAAACACAAGCCACACAACAAAATGTCTTCCTGCTACAACAGGCGATGGAAGAGCTACGCATTCAGTATGAAGCAGAATTAACAGAAACCCATAATTATGTAGAAGAAGTAAAACAAGCATTAGAAAAAGCCCAAGCAGATTTAGCCCGTACCCAAAGTAAAGCCGAAACGCTCATTGCTGATTTACAAAAAAATAATCTTGCAGAAAAATCCACACACAATCGTGTCATGACGCAGTTACAAGCAGAAAAACAAGCGATTGAAAAAACCTTAGCAGAAACACAACAAGCCTTAGAAAAAGTACAAACAGAATATGATGCCTTACAAACCAGCGTAGAAACGCTAAAAACCGAACGACAAACCGCAGTCACTGAATTAGAGACCTTACGCCCCCAACTCACAACCGCACAAACAGACTTAACAACATTACAAACTGAAAAACAAGCGATAAATGAACAACTAACGACGATACAAACCGCGTTAGACAAGAAAACCGCCGAATATACCCAACTGCAAGCAACCGCCACACAGTTAGAAACAGACAAGCAAGCCCTCACGACCCAAGCCACAGAGGCACAACAAACCCTGCACAAAACAGAAACCGACCTTGCAGATATTCGCGCACAATTAGCACAAGCCACTGAAGAACATAAAAAAGCCCTAGAGGCAGCACAAACTCAGATTAAAACCTTAGAGGCAAGCGTTGCAGAAGCCCAAAAAAACCTCACCGCGCAAACAGCCGAATTAACCACGCTACAAACCACCTTAGCCGAAAAAACCGATTCTTTAACCAACGCAGAACAAACCATTACCACCTTAAAAGTTGAACATGAACAACAGCTTGAAAAACTAAATCAAGATGCTGTTACCAAACTAACGGAAACGTTAGACAAAATGAAAGCCGAATACAACGCGACATTACAGAAAAAACAAGATGACTTGCAAACGCTAGAGGCAACGTTCAAAGATTTGCAAGAAAAAACTTATGCAGTACAAGCCACTTTTGTTGAAAATGTGCGTGCGGCACGCGATGCAGACATTAAAAACAAACAACAAACGGCAACGTTAGAAAGCCAACTTGAGCAAGCAGAACAAACGCAACAAAAAGCAGAAGAATCCATCCTGCAATTACGGCAAGCCATTGAAAATCTAACCGCTGAAAAAACAGAACAAGCCGCCAGTGCCGATGCGACAATCAGTCATGCGAAAGAAAATATTGACGATTTAACTCAAAAATTACAACAAGCTGAAACAACGTTAGCAACCAATCAACAAACGCAAGCAAAAATGCGTGCATTAGAAACAGAGCTAAGCACGCAATTAGAAACGACCCGCGCAACCGTGACAGAATTACGCGCAACATTAGAAAAAACGACAGCCGAAGCTAGCACAGCCCAAGCACAAGTAAAAACCCTAGAAACCAGCCTAACGGCAGAACAAGAAAAAGCAGTCATTGCAGAAACGCGTGCTTTAAAAGCAGAAACGGCAAATACAGAACTCTTAGCCACAATGGGACAAGTGACTGCATTAGGTGGTGTTTATACAGAGAAAGGTATTCTACTGATTTTACGTGATTTACCTTTCGCAAGTGGACAATCTGCACTTCCTGATGATTTGGTTTTATTAGATAAAGTTTCTGAATTAATCAAAGCATTGCCTAATAGACAAGTGCTTATTGAAGGACATACCGATTCTAGTGGAAATCCTGAGACGAATTTAACCTTATCTCAACAACGGGCAGAAACGGTTAAAACAGCGTTGATAAAACGAGGGGTAGCTGAAAATCTGTTGAGTAGCACAGGGTTGGGCAAAGAAAACCCCATTGCAGATAATGGAACAGCGACAGGGCGTAAACAAAATCGTCGTGTGGAAGTGACTATTTTACCAGCAAAATAATTGTAGCAAATGCGCCATGAAGTGATTTAAATTTAGGATTAGCGGTTCTGTCAGGACTGCTAATCCTCTGTATCGTTTTTAGTGCGTTTACTATACTTTTTAGGCAGAAAAAAGGCGAAACACTTTATTGCGCGTTTCGCCTTTTTTATTTATGGTGTTACGGCGGGTAATTTACCCTGTTTATATAATTCAATTACTTGACTAACAGGTTGGGTGATTAAAAAAGCACCGCGCAATTCACCTTCTTTAAAGCCAATTGCTTTATCATCAGGATAATAAGCTTTTATTTTGTCGTACAAGACGGCATCCACTTTCTCGCCATGACAGGTTAAACATACCGCACCTGTCGGGATAGCTTTCATAAATTGGTAATATGTTTGTCCGTCTTTTTCAATTTTGGTGAGTTGCTCAACCTTGCTTAAATCTTCCCCTTTTGCCTGACGTTCCACAAAAGACTGTAAAACCGTTGCTTCTTGGCTATCTGTCAATACACCATTGTGGGCATTACGATTTTTTAAACTAATCCGTTTAAGGCTTAGGTTATTTTCTTCTGCAAGGATTTTCGCAATTTGAGGGGCTTTTTCATTACAGACGGCAATAGTGCTGATAGCGCCATCCTGTTGCAAACTACTTTGTAACTCTTTCAGCAGTGTGCCGCCAAACTTCTTAACTGTGTCACGATAATGTGCAACTAGCTGACTTTCTAACGCTTGTTGTTCTGCCGTGTTAAGTGTGGTGGTTTCGGTTGCATTAACGCTTGATATGGTTAATAAAAAAAAGCCCGTGATAATTAAAAAACGTGTCATCGTTTCTCCCGCATAAGCAAGTAGTCTAGGTGTGTTTTATAGCATTATGTCATCGCTTAAAAAGCGAATCGTGCGGATAGTTTATCTAAAGGAGAATAAAATCAAAAGCGAGGAAAAGTATGTGATGAATCAAACGTATTTTAATCGTTTATTAAACGGACAAGGATTAGCCGTTTTTTAAATGGCTAATCCTTGAATATTGTTTCACTTCTAGCGGATTTCCCTATTTGTCAATGCTAAGGAAATTTACGCAAAAAATTAATCTTTAATGGCTTCCGCTTGAATCGTGATTTTCACCTCATCACCAACAGCGGGTACATAAGTGGCCATGCCAAATTCAGAACGTTTGATGCTAGTGCTTGCATCTATTCCACATTCAAACTTTTTATTAATCGGGTTTGTACCACAATTAAAATAATTAACCGTCAATGTCACGGGTTTGGTGGTAGCTAATAGGGTTAAGTTCCCTTCAATAAACGCGGGCTTGTCATCTTTAAAGCCGATATTGGTGGATTTAAAAGTCAACGTAGGAAACTTTTCAACATTAAAAAAGTCTTCTCCGCGCAGGTGTTCTTCTAGCTTTTCAAACCCTGTATCTATGGATTTTGCGTCGATAATGACTTCAACAGAACCTTTCTTGTTTGCGATATCCAGCGTCACTTTTCCCTTTGTGCTGTTAAACCGCCCTCGTTGAGTGGAAAACCCTAAATGGTTGATTTCAAAGCTAGGAAATGTATGAGTTGCGTCAATTGTGTAAGTATCGGCGGCAAATACAGCACTGCTTAAGCCAAACATCACTGCGGTTAAGAATGTCTTTTTCATGGTAAAACTCCAAATAATCAATAAGTAGTAAAGCCTTGCTTAAGGTTTTGCAGTCGCAAGGAGGGTAAAATTAACGGTTACCTCGTCAGCAACGGTTTCAGTATCTGCCCAAGCCCCTTCACCGATGTTGAATTGTAAGCGTTTTAAAATGAACTGCCCGCTTAATTCAACAGTAGAATCAAGCATTTTAACGGTAACAGGAATGGTAACTACCTGTGTTTTGCCTTTAATTTGTAACTCACCCGTGACTTCATAACTGTTTTCGCCCAGTGTATTGACCTTGCTACTGTTAAAAATAGCGGTTGGGAAAACGGATAAGTTAAACCAAGGTTTACGTTTAACTTCGGTGTTTGCTTCGTCACTGCCTAAATCAATGCTGTTTAGGTCAATTTCGATTTTAGTCGTCGTGTTTTCTGGTTTGCTTGGGTCAAACTGTAGTTGCGCGTTGAAGGTTTTAAATTGTCCTTCTACAGGAACATTCATCTGTTTAGAAACAAAAGTGATTTTGCTTTTTTCCACTTGCACAACACTGTATTCCAATGCGTGCGCCCAAGGGCTGAAACACAACGCCACAACCATCAGTAAGTAAACTCGTATTTTCATCGTAAACCTCTTTGTAATTAAAGAAATGACATCCGTTTTAATAGGTTATCTTTTGCAATAAATTGGTGTTTTAACGCTGCGCCAATGTGTAACACGACCAAGCCAATTAAAATGAAGTTCAATATGCCGTGTATATTGGCAAATAATTCTTTTAGTTCAGTATTTTTAGCGACTAAATCAGGTAAAGGCAACACGCCAAAGTAAACGACTTGAAACCCTGCGGCTGAACTCATTAACCAACCTGATAAGGGGATAGCAAACATTAATCCATACAATAAGATATGTGTGCCATGTGCGGCGTAGATTTCCCATGATTGCATGCCACTGAGTAAAGCGGGCGCGGGATGGGCTAGTCGCCAACTTAGGCGGAGTAAAACCAGTAAAAAGACGGTAACACCTATCCATTTATGCCATGAATATAATTGCAATTTTTGTGGGGATAAGGGTAAATCGGCCATGTAAAAACCAATCCCTAATAGACCAAATAACAGCAATGCCATTAGCCAGTGTAAAATAATCGCCGTTGTGGTGTAACGTACTACAGTCATTATGTTTATCTCCGATTGAACTAGTATTAACTGTTCTAATAAGAACTATTGTAGCAAAAAAATTAAAAATTGAAATACTTTTTTTTAATGAGAGTGTGGGGGAAGTTGTATGGCTTACTGTTAGCCTGTTGCGTTATTAAGGCGATGTTCTATCGGGGAGACTACTCGCCATATTATGATGCTTAGTTAATGGGAATTATCCTATTTAAACTCAAGTAGTAAGCTAATGTTTTTGGCAAATTTGCTAAAGTATAGATTTGCGTCTATGATTCGCTCCTTTAAGCACATGGTGAATCGTGCAAATGCCTTATTGTTAGTCACTGTAGCGTGAAATTAGCACGGTGTTTTATGTCATTTTACGTATTATTCACTGTCATCCTTGTCTTTCATTATTTTTCTATTTTTTCATGTTGCTAAGGAGTTTTTAATGGAGTTGACCACACCAGAGGGTGAAATCTTTAATACTTATGTCGCAGGCTCTAAAAAAGCGAATAAAGGATTATTGATTATTCACGACTCATTCGGCGTGTCCGACTACAATCGCGAGTGGGCGAATTACTTTGCTGAACAAGGTTATTATGTGCTGGTTGTGGATTTATATAATGGACAAACCGCATCAAATACAAAAGAAGCCAGCGAACTTTTGCGGACGTTAAATCAAGATGTTGTCAATCGTAAACTAAACACGGCATTAGAGTCTTTAAAAACGGCAAAGCGTAAAGTGGGTCTCTTAGGCTGGTCGTTTGGTGGCTTACAGGCGCAACACTTCGCTTTGCAACAGGCTGAGACAATTCGCGCGTTAGCCATTTATTATTGTCGGATAGTCATAGACCGTCATAAAGTTGAGTCTTTACACAGTGCTGTTCTTGCTATTTTTGCTGAAACTGAAAAAACATGGCCTGATAAACAAGCCGCTTTGGAACATGTGATGTCAGAAGCGGATAAAATTGTTGAATGTTATAGTTATGATGCCGATGCGGGTTTTATTAATCCTGATAGTTTGAACTATGATTCAGAAGCGGCTGAAGATACCCGTAAGAAAACATTGGCTTTTTTTAATAAAATGCTTGCTTAATTTTTCTCAACTTAGGTATAAATCATGCGACACAGTGCGATGTATAAAATGGCACTCGTTGGTCTTTGGCTCTGGTGTTATTTAACAACAGCATACGCGGATGATCTCACTGACGTATTGGCAAAAATCCGCACAACCCCTGCTGTTGCTGGGGGGATTGCATGGGTAACACTGAATAATCATAATCCTAGCATACCGCCTGATGTGCGCTATAACGGTAAACGCACGGCTGTTTGGTTTGACGGGCAAACGTGGATTGCGTTGGTCGGTATTCCATTAGCAACAGCCATCGGTTCGCAAACCCTGATTGAATCTGATACAAATACGAGCTATCCGTTTAAAGTTTTTGATAAAAAATATGCAGAGCAACGGCTTACGCTAAAAAATAAACGTCAAGTTGACCCAGAGCCAGATGATTTGCGCCGTATTGAAGCTGAAAATAAACGGGTACAAACCGCTTTAAATCCCCCTTGGCGGGCAACACGTTTTCCTTTACCGCTCTTAAAACCGGTTGATGGCAAGTTTAGTAGTCCCTTTGGCTTACGCCGCTTTTTTAATGGACAAGCACGTAAACCCCATAGTGGGTTGGATATTTCTGCGGGTGCGGGGGTTGAGATTCGTAGCCCTGCCGATGGCGTTATCGTAGAAATAGGGGATTTCTTTTTTAATGGTAATAGTGTTTTTATCGATCATGGCTATGGCATTGTTACCATGTATTGTCACATGAGTGAAATCGATGTGGCTGTTGGACAACAAGTTTATGCGGGGCAATCCATTGGTAAAGTGGGCATGACAGGACGCGCAACAGGGCCGCATTTGCATTGGGGTGTGAGTTTTAATGGTACGATGATAGACCCTATGTTAGTTATTCTCACAGAATAAATGTCGCAGGAGACTTCGCAGATGTTACCGCTTAAAGATACCCGCTTATTTCGTCAACAAGCCTACCTTAATGGACAATGGGTAAATGCCGATAGTGGCAAAACCATTGTTGTTACTAATCCCGCTACAGGGGAAATACTGGGGACTGTGCCAGAAATGGGGGCAGTGGAAACCCAGCGGGCGATTACTGCCGCTCAATGTGCGTGGGCAGCGTGGCGCGATAAAACGGCGAAGGAACGCGCGCAAGTGATGCGGGGTTGGTACAACCTGATTTTAGAAAATCAAAATGACCTTGCTATATTAATGACCGCAGAGCAAGGTAAACCACTTGCCGAATCCAAAGGCGAAATTAATTATGGCGCAGCGTTTATCGAGTGGTTTGCGGAAGAAGCTAAGCGGGTTTATGGTGATGTGATTCCTGCTAATAAACAAGGGCAACGTTTGGTTGTGTTAAAACAAGCCATAGGCATTGTTGCGGCAATTACGCCATGGAATTTTCCTATGGCAATGATTACTCGTAAATGCGCGCCTGCATTAGCTGTTGGTTGTCCTGTGGTGATTAAACCCGCGAGTCAAACACCGTTTTCTGCATTGGCGTTAGCCGAATTGGCTGACCGTGCGGGAATTCCTGCGGGAATTATTAATGTATTAACAGGCAATGCACGAGCCATTGGTGGAGAAATGACGGCTAATCCGTTGGTGCGTAAATTATCGTTTACGGGTTCAACGGAAATAGGCAAATCGCTGATGCAACAGTGTGCTGGGACGGTTAAAAAAGTTTCTTTAGAATTAGGTGGAAACGCGCCATTTATTGTGTTTGATGATGCAGATATTGATAAAGCCATTATTGGGGCAATTGCTTCAAAATATCGTAACGCAGGACAAACGTGTGTTTGTGCTAATCGCTTATTGATTCAGGAAGGTATTTACGAAACATTTGCAGAAAAATTAGCCATTGCGGTTAAACAATTAACCGTTGGCGATGGTTTACAAGCGGATATTCAGCAAGGACCATTAATTGACATGCACGCGGTAGAGAAGGTTGAAGCCCATATTCAAGATGCGGTCGCAAAAGGCGCGCGGATTGTTTGTGGTGGCAAGCGTCATGTGTTGGGGAAAACTTTTTTTGAGCCTACCATTTTGGCAGATGTTACGTCTGATATGCGCGTAGCACATGAGGAAACCTTTGGCCCTGTCGCCCCGCTGTTTCGCTTTAAAACGGAGGCAGAGGCCATTCAAATGGCAAACGATACTGAATTTGGATTAGCCGCTTATTTTTACAGTCGGGATGTAGGACGGGTTTGGCGTGTAGCGGAAGCCTTAGAATATGGCATGGTAGGCATTAATGAGGGGATTATTTCTACAGAAGTCGCGCCATTTGGTGGGATAAAAGAATCTGGTATTGGACGTGAAGGCTCTAAATATGGTGTGGATGATTTTTTAGAGATTAAGTATTTGTGTATGGGTGGAATTTAAACAGTTTTTTGTGGGTGTTTTGTTTGTTTTTGCTTGTTAATTTTGAATGGATTGCCTTTGGATAACTAACGGCTTATAACCGTTTTTTCTGCAATAAATACGTCAACATTTTGCCTTTTCCTTTGACATCGATAAAACCGCGTTCTTCAAACATAAATTGATGTTTGATGCGTTGGTAGGTGTCTTGGGAAACTTGGACTTTTCCAGGTAATCCTTGGGATTCCATACGGCTGGCAATGTTGACGGAATCTCCCCATAAATCGTAGTTAAATTTATTTTTGCCGATGACTCCCGCGACGACAGGTCCTGTGTGTATGCCTATTCTGAGTTGAAAACACGAGTGGTTGCGATAGTTTAGGGCTTGAATAGCTTCCACCATTTCTAGTGCCATATTGGCTACTGCTTCAACGTGGTCGGCGCGTGGGGTGGGTAAACCACCAACCAGCATATAAGCATCGCCAATAGTTTTAATTTTTTCTAATCCATGTTGTTCAGCCAATGTGTCAAATAGGAGGAAAATTTCATTTAAATTTTCGACGAGTTCCACAGGGGATATTTTTGCGGATAGTTCGGTAAATTTGACTAAATCGGAAAAGAGAATCGTGACATCTGGAAAGCTATCGGCAATCGTTTGGACACCGCGTTTTAAGAGGTCAGCAATGGGTTTGGGTAAAATATTGAGTAGTAATTTTTCAGATTTTTCTTGTTCGCGTTGAATTTGTTCTACATAGGCTTGTTCCATGTCACGCAGGCGTTTACGTTCAAGGGTTGCTGAAATTTTTGCATTTAAAATAACTTGATTAAAGGGTTTTTGTAGGTAATCTTCCGCGCCCATTTCTATGCAGTGAACAACGCTGTCAATTTCATCTAGGGCAGAAATCATAATGACGGGTAAATGACGCAGGGCAGGGTCGCTTTTTATCGCGCCTAAGACTTGAAAACCGTTCATTTCTGGCATGATGATGTCTAATAATACAAGGTCGTAGCGAAATTCTTGTACCTTTTGTAAGGCTTGTAAGCCGTTGACTGCAATATCAACATGAAATCCTTGACGGTCTAAACGGCGTGAGAGTAAATCGCGGTTACTTTCTTTGTCATCTACTACCAATAGTCGTGCTTCTCCCATTACAAATTCGACGGGTTGTTGTACGGCAGAGCGCATGGTGTGCAAGACGGCATCAATCGAGAGGTCTCCTTGCGAGAGAGCAGGCGATTCTAGCAGTTTGGCGGGGTCATTTCTTTGGGCAAAATGGGATAGTTCACTAATAACAATTAGTAAATGGCGTGAGGATGTGACAATTTTTTGTAGGTCTTGACAGAAGTCGAGTATCCCCTCTGTGCAAAAATCTTCTACTAGCATTTCGCTGTAGCCAATCAGTGCGTTGATAGGCGTGCGCAAATCATGACGCATGGTGGAGGTGAACAACGTGGGGTCGAACACAGGACACAATGAGTCTTGTTTGTTAAATAGGTTGGTGATTAGTCCAGCGAGTTGTTCTGCCGCGCTTTGCATTTTGTGCAAATCGGGTAGGGCTGATTGGTAGCTAGCGGTTATTTTGGCATATTGTAGAATGTCTTCAGTTAGGGTAATGATTGCACTGGTGTGTGAGAAGAAATCACGTTCTCTTTCCACCAATGCAACATCACTAGCACTGGTTGCATCCTCTACTGACGGGGTTGATAAGGAGTGACCCTCGTCTGCGGCGTTCATACTAGAACTCTTGATTGTGGTCTTCTAAGGAGCGGAAGCAAACAACGGAGTAGGCAGCAATACCAACCGCGCATCTTAACCGACTGAGGGGGTAGGTGTACCTAATAACACCTCAATTTTTCCCAATAAGCGAGGTAATTCAATGGGCTTTGTATCATAATCGTCACAGCCAGCGGCTAAGGCTTGTTCCCTATCACCAGACATTGCATGGGCGGTGAGGGCTATGACGGGAATTTTCTTGGTCGTATCATCTGCTTTTAGCTCTTTAGTTGCTGTCCAGCCATCTTTTACAGGTAGGCTCATATCCATGAGGATTAAATCAGGCTTTTCACTGTGCGCCATATCCACACCCTGTCCCCCATCCGTTGCTATCACAACATCAAATCCCTTACGAGTTAAGCGTCGGGACAGCATATCTCGATTCATTTCATTATCTTCTACTAACAAAATCTTAGGCATTCACGATCTCCTTAAAAGATATTTAGCTGATCATGTGTGTATTTGGTTATAATCAGTACTGATTCAAGCATTCTATTGTAGCGGCTTCCTATAAGTATAACGCTTTATGGTGGTAGTCAGTAGTCAGTCGATTTGTGAATTTGCATGAATCTTTTCTCTATTTACACAGTAATGTTTGCTAAGTCTGCACATTAAGTGCCATATTCTCTATCATATCGTTATTTTTTTCACTGATAATTGCAGGTAACTTTAGAATAAAAGTGCTGCCATAGCCTACTTTACTTTCTACTTGAATTTCTCCCCCCATCATTTCACAAAAGCGTTTAGTAATGGCAAGACCTAGCCCTGTTCCCCCATACTTACGGGTTGTGGAAGCGTCTGCTTGTGTGAATGCGGTAAATAATCTGCTCATTTGTTCTTCGGTCATACCAATACCGCTGTCGCAGATACGAAAAATAATCCAATCGGTTAATCCAATAGTTTCACGGGTTACAAACAAGGCAACAATACCATTTTCGGTAAATTTAAACGCATTACTAAGTAAATTAAATAGGTTTTGTCTAACTTTGGTAATATCCGCGTACATTGTACCTAAATGTTGTACGGTGTGAATTTCTAAGCGATTATTATTCTTTTTAATAAGCGGTTGTATTGTTGCTATAATCTCTCGTATCAAGGCTTCTATTGAAAATGATTCAAAATACATTTCCATTTTACCTTCTTCGATTTTTGATAAATCTAAAATATCATTAATCAGTGTAAGTAAATGGTTTGCCGCCCCGTGAATTTTTTCTAAATCGGATAATAAGGATACTTCCCCAATATCCGCTACTTCTTCTTGTAAAATCTCACTATATCCAATAATTGCATTCATGGGTGTGCGAAGCTCATGACTCATATTGGCTAAAAATTGGCTTTTTGCTCTATTGGCTGTTTCTGCTTGTTCTTTGGCTTCTAACCACGCAATTTCTGCCCGTCGACGTTCATTCAATTCTTTTTTTAGCGCATTTTGAATCAAACTTAAACGTTCATAGAGCGATTTAAAATAAACACTTGCATAAATAGCCAAGCCTAATCCAGTAATTAATAATAATAACCATGCCCAATAATGTTGTAAAAACTCGCTAAAGGTAACATCACCATATTGCTGATAGGGGGGTAAGCGTAATTGTTGTAAAACAGTATGCACAGGTTGGTAACTAGATGGAATTGTCCACCCATAATATTGTCCTGCTTTTGCGGCAGGAGAATCAGGTCTTATTAATAAGAGCGCAAAGGCAATTTTTTCAGCAATATCAACGGGAACATGTTCAAACGTTGCAAATGTCCAATTTGGGTACAATTGTGTGCTGCGTAAAAAAGGAAAGTTTGGAAAGGTGGGTTGTTCTGCTAAGACAACGATATTTTTTAAATCTATATGTTGAGCATCTGCCATACGTTCCAATGTATAGGTTGTAACCGCCCCCGCATCCACTTGTCCATTTAAGACGGCATGAACGACAGATTCATCCGATTCAACGGATAACACCTTTTTTAAAGTCGTTGCAGATAAGCCATATTGTCCCATTTCCCACCGCACAATATCCCAACTGCTAAAACTTTTCTCTTGCGCAATGGCTATCATTTTGCCTTGTAAATCACGTAATTCTTTTATGTCTAAGCGGTCTAAACGCCGAAAAATAACCGAGCCAAATCGGTGATACATTTTCCCTTGTTGTAAATATTTTAGCGTTGCGATACTCCGTGCATTATGGGTTACTTCAGCTACAACATAAGTTGCAGGGTCAGCAATAATAAAATCTGCCTTTCCTGCCATAACTGCCGCATCAACTTCATCTTGATTTAAGGGTAATAAAGCAAATTGATATTCGCGTAGATTTTGATTTAAATAGGTAACTGTCGCTTGCCATTGTTCGCTCGCAATAGATTTTCCATGTACAGCGATTACTGCAATATGTAATGTATTCTGTTTTTCTGCGGCGTTTGAAACAGGATAATCTGTCGAATCATCATCTGCTTTTATCAACATTGGAATACTGATAAACAATAAACAACAACTCACAGATAATACTTTCAATACATAACGCATATAAATCCCTAATCATGCAATAACAACAGACTAGCATGGTTTCCATTTGGATGAGGATGTTGTATTAGTGATTCTTCAACTATTATTTTTCGGCAATATTCAACGGAGAAGCCATTTTTTCTCACAAAAAACGTCTTTTCAATTTTATATCCTCGTTTTTCTAGTCCACCACTAAAATAACGATGTTTTACACATGTTAGCAATAACTATTCCTAAGCATGAATAAATATAATATATTGTTATATATAAATTTTTATAGAAAGCCTTTTTGATTGACTGACTCAAAAAAGCACATGTCTTGTTAACAGTGCTAACCAATAAAAATACAAGCGATTTATCTCTTATGTTTTTTCTTCGTTATTTTTATTATGTTAGCACTATCATGTCGTTTACACTAAATACCGAAACGCTGCGAATTTATTCCCTTTAATTATCATCTAATGTCCCCTGTGTCTCGCGGTAAAAGTCGCGAACAAACGCGGGTAAACGATGTTCTTCAATAGCCAGTCTTAACCCTTGCATGAGCTTCTGATAATAATGCAAATTATGAATTGTATTTAGATGTGAGCTGAGAATTTCGCGGGCTTTATCCAAATAGTGCAAATAGGCACGGGTATAGTTGCGGCAGGTATAGCAATCACAATTTTCATCTAAAGGGCGTGTATCGCGGCGATGACGGCTATTACGAATTTTAACCGCCCCTTTGCTGGTAAATAAATGTCCATTACGGGCGTTACGGGTAGGAATAACACAGTCAAACATATCAATGCCTTGACAAACCGCATTCACAATATCAACAGGTAAGCCAACACCCATCAAATAATGCGGTTTATTAAAGGGAAGTTTGGGTGCAACTTCTGTTAAAACCCGAATCATTTCCTCTTTAGGTTCACCAACAGATAAACCACCTAGCGCGTAGCCATCAAAACCGATTTCTGTTAATCCCGCTAAAGACTCCACACGTAATGCTTCATACATTCCCCCTTGGACAATACCAAACAGTGCAGAAGAATTATCCCCATGCGCAATTTTTGAGCGTTTTGCCCAACGCAAAGATAATTCCATTGAAGTGCGTGCTTGTGATTCTGTTGCAGGATAAGGTGTGCATTCATCAAAAATCATGACGATATCAGAACCTAATGCGCGCTGAACTGTCATAGATTCTTCAGGTCCCATAAAAACTTTTGCACCATCAATGGGGGAGCGGAACAGCACGCCTGCTTCGGTAATTTTACGAATTTTACCCAAGCTAAAAACTTGAAACCCGCCAGAATCCGTTAAAATTGGTTTGCGCCAGTGCATAAAATCATGCAAATCACCATGTAAATTAATGATTTCTGTACCGGGTCTTAGCATTAAGTGAAACGTATTACCTAAGACAATTTGCGCCCCTGTCGCCTCAACCTGTTCAGTTGTAACGGCTTTAATGGTTGCATACGTGCCTACAGGCATAAAAGCGGGTGTATCAACCACTCCGCGAGAAAAATGTAAACGGGCGCGGCGGGCGAGTCCGTCTGTAGCGAGTAATTCAAATTGCATAATAGCTTGCTGGTTGGGGAAAAGGTACTTTCCGTAAAAATGAAGGGTTATTGAACTGTTTGCAAGAATAGAGAGAGATAATAACGGATACCACTCCTTAAAGCGGTACTATCTGTGCCATTTTCTGTCTTTTAATTCCGTATGTCTTAAAAATTAGCGAATTTCGATTCAGGCAGATTTTAGGATAAAACATGCTGGTATAAGACCATATATGCTTTCGCGCTCTGTTGCCAGCTACAATCATGAAGCATTCCATTGAGTTGTAATTGTCGCCATGTTGCCTTATCGCGATAGGTTAATAATGCCCGTTGTACGCTGTGCAAAATAGCATGATGGTCCTCTGCATCAAAGACAAAACCTGTTGCGTTGCCCTTGTCTAACGTTGCGGGGGTTGTATCGGTTACTGTATCTGCTAAGCCACCCGTACGCCGAACCAGCGGAATTGTACCGTAACGCATACTATACAATTGATTTAAACCACAAGGCTCAAAGCGTGAGGGCATTAAAAATATATCTGCGCCTGCTTCTAGTTGATGTGCAAGGGTTTCATCATAACCAATCGTAATACTCAGCCGTCCTTGATACTGTTTTGCAAGGCTTTGTAATTGATACTCTAAAGATTTATCCCCACTCCCTAGCAGCGCAAGTTGTGCCCCTTCATTCAAAATATCCGCAATGGCGGGCAATACTAAATCTAATCCTTTTTGATACGTGAGGCGGGTAATCATCGCAATCAGCGGTTTTTCAGGGTGCATTAAACCCAAACGTTGACAAAGTGCTTGTTTATTTTTAGCTTTACCTGTGAAATCTTCACTAGAATAGTGGAAAGGTAAATAGCTATCGGTGCGCGGATTCCAGTCGTCAACGTCAATCCCGTTTAAAATCCCCTGTAGTTGATTATTGCGCTCACGGAGCAATCCCGCTAAACCATACCCAAAGGTAGCTGTTTGAATTTCCTTAGCATAAGTGGGGCTAACCGTAGATAGCCAATGACTATAATAAATCCCTGCTTTAAGAAAAGAAACCGCACCATAATATTCTAAACCATACATATTAAAGCTAACGGCAGGCAGTTCTAATACACTCATGATGGCGGGGTCAAATATTCCTTGATACGCCATATTATGTAAACTTTGAACCACCCGTGCATGAACAGGGTTTGCACTATACGCCAAATAAGTAGCGGTTAACCCCGTTTGCCAATCATTACAATGGATAATATCTGGTTGAAAAGTAAAATAATGTTGCCCAAACAATGCGGCTAATTTAGAAAGCGCGCCAAATCGTAAGGCATTATCCCCCCAATCATTACCGTGTTGATCTTGATACAATCCTCCTGAGCGTTGATAAAGTTGCGGACAATCCAGCGCGTACACAGGAAAGCTATTGTCTGGCATCATGCCCGCTAATACCCGTACAGGTGGGAGACTGTGTAATAAATTAACCTTATCATGTTCACAAGTTAGCGTTAATCTATCTAAAACAGGTGGATAGGCGGGTAATAATACCCGTACATCAACACCCAATTGTCGCAAGGCTTTTGGCAGTGCGTGGCTAATATCAGCGAGTCCACCCGTTTTAACCAGTGGATACACTTCAGCACTCACAAATAAAATTTTTAGGGGAGTGGACATTGTCAATGAGAACCAAAACGCTTGGAATACGATGAAAATAGGTGCGAACTGATTCGCACCTTACATTTAACTGCTTTAAATCAGATAAATAAACCCGTGCTGACCATTGATTTAATTTAAAATGGTGACTTCGACACGACGATTTTTTTGCCGTCCATTTGCCGTTTTATTGCTTGCAGCGGGGCGACCTTCTCCAAGTCCTTTAATTTGTAAACGATTAGAATCAACACCTCTACTCATCAACGCTTGTGCAACGGATTCAGCGCGACGTTCTGATAATTGTTGGTTATAACTTTTACCGCCAACATTATCCGTATGTCCCTCAACAGCAATGTATTTACCCGTATTTTGTTGAATCAGTGATGCCAATTGATCAACCGCAGACTGTGCCTCAGCATTTAACACGGATTTATTAAAATCAAATAAAACAGAATCAAGACTATACATCATACCACGTTCGGTTTGGACACCTTGTAAACCTAACATGGTTAAACCCCGTGTACTCATAGAACTCACATCAGAACGTTGTGGGGGAACCATATTAGATTTATCAGGTGTTCCCGCCGCCATCAGCGTTGAACTTTTAATTGCATCGCACGCATTTAAAAAAGCGAGAACGGTTATAACCATAAAAATTTTCAAGTAATTAAAAGAAATAATTTTTTTCATTATTAACTTTCCTGTGAGTGATTGGTATTGAAAATATAATACATTTTCTATTATATGAAATGTAAATTAATTTTTTAAGCCTATCCACAAGTTAGCAGGCTTTTTTATAGTAAATTATCACTTATTACCCGCTAACTCAATAACGCAAGCGAACTGTCCGCATTTCCTGTAAAAATTATTTGCCATACTACTGTATGTAACAGTAGTTAGATAAATTATTTCTCTCAGGATAAAAAACCTGATTTTTCCTAACTAACTCATTGCCTATTCATTATTTTCTCGTTAGAATTCGTTTTTTCTCGTAGGCAGCCTATATGGCTGCTTTTTCATTTTGGGGATACTGAACATGTCAACGACTTTAATGCCCAATTATGCACGCTTACCCGTCACCTTTGTTAAAGGCGAAGGGGCATGGCTCTGGGACACACAAGGCAAGCGTTATTTAGACGCGGTGTCGGGTATAGCCGTGTGCAGTTTAGGACACGCACACCCCGCCATTGCAAAAGCGATTTGTGAACAAGCACAAACCTTGCTACATACCTCAAATATATATGGTATTGCCCATCAACAAACCCTAGCAGATACATTAATCCGCTTAACAGGGATGGAAACAGCATTTTTTTGCAACTCAGGGGCAGAAGCGAATGAAGCCGCCATTAAAATTTCGCGTTTATATGGGCATCAACAAGGAATAGACATACCCACCGTCATCGTGATGGAAAACGCATTTCATGGACGAACTCTCGCCGCCTTAACAGCAACAGGCAACCTGAAAGCACAAGCAGGATTTGATCCACTCGTTCAAGGATTTGTCCGTGTCCCCTACAACAACATAGATGCTATTCACCAAGTTGCAGCACAAAACCCTAATATTGTTGCCATTCTGGCAGAACCTGTACAAGGGGAAGGCGGGGTTTACATCCCCGATGTTGGCTACTTGCAACAACTGCGTACTGTCTGCGACCAATACAACTGGCTACTAATGCTTGATGAAATTCAGACAGGTATCGGACGGACCGGAAAATGGATAGCCTGCCAACATGAACAAGTCTTACCCGATGTCATTACACTCGCAAAAGCACTAGGAAACGGAATGCCGATAGGGGCTTGTTTAGCACGCGGTAAAGTTGCAGGTATTTTCACTGCAGGCTCTCATGGCACTACATTCGGGGGGAATCCGCTGGCATGTCGCACGGCATTAGCCGTGTTAGAAACGATAGAAAATAACCAACTACTAAACCGTGTTGCTGAATTAGGACAACGGATTCAACAAGGGCTACATAACGCACTACAAGAAACAGAAGGGGTTATTTCTGTTCGTCATAAAGGCTTAATGATAGGGATAGAACTCGCACAACCATGTATTCCATTGGTCGCTAAAGCTTTAGAACAAGGATTATTAATCAATGTGACGGCCAACCGAGTTATCCGTTTATTACCCCCCTTTATTCTAACCAATGAACAAGCTGATGAAATTATAAATAAAGTTTCACAACTTGTACTCGATTTTCTCTCAGTGACTACCACTACCTAATCCTATAGGAGTCAGACATGCCTGTCCGTCATTTTTTGACCCTCCTTGACCTCTCAAAAGACGAACTTAATCGCCTTATTACCCGCGCTATCGAGCTCAAAGCCATGCAACGTGCAGGGCAAATTTATGAACCGCTCAAAAATCGCGTGCTAGCAATGGTGTTTGAAAAATCATCAACCCGTACTCGCGTCTCCTTTGAAACGGCGATGGCCCAATTTGGAGGAAGTTCAATTTTTCTTTCCCCCCGCGACACACAATTAGGGCGTGGTGAACCCATAGAAGACACCGCACGGGTATTGTCGAGCATGGTTGATTGCATCATGATTCGAACTTTCGCCCACCAAAATGTTGAACGCTTTGCAGAATACTCGCGCGTCCCCATTATCAATGCGTTAACGGATTTATACCATCCTTGTCAATTATTAGCAGACATTCAAACTTTTGTAGAAACCCACGGCAGCATTGCAGGGCGTAAAGTGGCATGGATAGGCGATGGTAATAATATGTGTCACAGTTATATCCATGCTGCGTTACAATTCGATTTCGAACTTGCCATCGCCTCCCCTAAAGGCTACGAACCCGATGCAAGCATCATGGCAAAAGCCCAAAACCACGTTAGTTTCAGCTATGATGCTAGCGAAGCCATTCGTGGCGCAAGCCTGATTTCTACCGACGTATGGGCAAGCATGGGGCAAGAAGAAGAACAGGAAAAGCGTGCCAAATCTTTTCAATACTATCAAGTTGACGCACCGTTAATGCGTTTAGCCACTAGCGATGCCGTTTTTATGCACTGCCTCCCTGCCCATCGTGGCGAAGAAGTGAGTGCTGATGTTATTGATGGAAATCAAAGTGTTGTCTGGGAACAAGCAGGTAATCGCCTTCACTCCCAAAAAGCACTACTCGAATTTTTATTAGTAACTGCCAAGCAATCGGATAAAATATAAGTTTTGCATAAGGGTAGAGGCGAACTGATTCGCCTTTACAAAACACTCACCTTAATCTTAACCAAACGCTTAGGAAGAAAATATGAACTTAGACAGAGTTACCTCTGGTAAAAATCCGCCATCTGATATCAACGTCATTATTGAAATTCCCGCCCATAGCGACCCTGTTAAATACGAAGTTGACAAAGAAACAGGCGCGATGTTTGTCGACCGTTTCATGAGTGCTGCCATGCACTATCCCTGCAACTACGGCTATGTTCCTCACACCCTTGCAGGCGACGGCGACCCTGTTGATGTATTGGTTATTACTCCCGTCCCCTTAATCAGCGGTTCTGTGATTCGCTGCCGTCCTGTCGCCCTGTTACGGATGACAGACGAATCAGGCGAAGATGCCAAAGTGCTGGCTGTGCCTGCTGACAAATTAAGCACCCAATATCGGCACATTCTTGACCTGAAAGATGTCCCCCAAAATATGCTCGACCAAATTGCACATTTCTTCGAACATTATAAAGATTTAGAACCAAATAAATGGGTAAAATTAGACCGTTGGGCAACCGTTGAAGAAGCAGGACAGGAAATTACACAAGGAATTGAGCGTTACAACGCTGCGTCAGAAAAACCAAAATTCTAACTTATTGCAGATTATTTAATGCACTAAGTATATAAAAATAAGACCTTCTCGACTTTTAAAACTGAGAAGGTCTTTTTATTTGACTGTAAAAATGAAAAAACTCTCAGGATTATCAATGCGGTTAATTTTTATCCTACTTAAATTCAACCATTCTGAATTCATACAATAAATAAACCATTACAAAAATAGTATTATCTAAAACAGAATTCACCAAACTTCCAGAATTATCTAAAGATGCAAAAATTGAGAAAATGATGAAAGACTGGCAAAAAACCCTTGTTCTTCCCACAGCAACCTTACGCGATACTATTCAAGCCTTAGATAACAGCGCGTTACAAATTGCTTTAGTCGTAGATGCAGAACGAAAATTATTAGGGACAGTGACCGATGGCGATATTCGACGCGCGATTTTAAAAGGATTGGCGTTAGAATCGCTGATTCAAAACGTCATGAATACAACACCTACCGTATTACGCGAAAATGCCAGTACTGCACATATTCTCAATGTGATGAAACGCGCGCGGCGGCATCATATCCCCTTATTAAACCCACAAGGAATTGTGGTTAACCTTGCGGTATTAGATGAATTAATTCAAACAGGTGAGCGACAAAATAGCGTGGTTTTAATGGCGGGTGGACTTGGAACACGCCTGCGTCCACTAACCGAGCATTGTCCAAAACCCTTATTAAAAGTGGGTAATAAACCTGTTTTACAAACAATTATTGAAGGTTTTCGTGAACAAGGATTTACCCGTTTTTACTTATCTGTCAATTATAAAGCGGAGATGATAGAAGCCTATTTTGGCGATGGCTCAGCATTTGATGTTAATATTCAATATCTACATGAAAAAGACCGTTTAGGAACAGCAGGGGCTTTAACCTTATTACCTGATTTACCAACAGAACCCCTCATCGTTATGAATGGTGATTTATTAACAAAAGTTGATTATCGCCATTTATTAGACTTTCATCTTGAACATCAAGCAATAGCGACCATGTGTGTGCGTGAATATGATTTTCAAGTACCTTATGGCGTTGTGCAAATTGATAATCATCGAATTTTAGGCATTCAGGAAAAACCGATACAACGCTTTTTTGTCAATGCGGGCATTTACGTATTACAACCCAGTCTATTAAGCCTTATACCAAAGGAAACGTTTTTTGATATGCCGACTTTATTTGAAAAAGCCTTAGCAGAAAAACGGGAAACCGTCGTTTTTCCGATTCGAGAATATTGGATTGATATTGGACAAATGGCAGATTTAGAACGTGCGAAAATCGAGTTCTTTGCTCAAGATGAATAAACCAACTTATATTATTGCAGAAGCAGGCGTGAATCATAATGGTTCACTTGAAATGGCATTGCGCTTGATTGATGTAGCGGTAGATGCTGGCGCAGATGCGGTTAAATTTCAAACCTTTAAAGCCGAAAAAATCGTTACCCAATCCGCTCCTAAAGCCGAGTATCAACAGCAAACCACTGATGCTAACGAATCCCAGTTTGCGATGATTAAAAAGTTGGAGTTAAGCGAGGCAGACCATTTACAGCTACTTCAATATTGTCAAAAAGTAGGTATTGCATTTTTATCCACACCATTTGATGAAGATAGTATTGATTTTTTAGTCAATCAATTAGGTTTGTCTAGTTTAAAAATGGCCTCGGGTGAAATTACCAACGCCCCTTTATTGCTAAAAGCCGCGAGAACACAATGCCCTGTAATTTTATCAACAGGCATGTCAACCTTGGGTGATGTAGAAACCGCCTTGAGTGTATTAGCTTTTGGTTACACACAACCAATGGGTATAGAACCTAATTTAACCCGTTTTATGCAAGCCTATCACTCGCCTACAGGACAAGCCGTATTGCAGGAAAAAGTTATCCTATTGCACTGTACAACGGAATATCCAGCACCTGTTGACCAAGTTAATTTATATGCAATGGATACATTGCAGGCTGCATTTGGATTACCTGTTGGTTTGTCTGACCATACAGAAGGCATTGTTATTCCACTGGCAGCGGTTGCACGGGGAGCGTGTGTGATTGAAAAACATTTTACGTTAGACCGACAATTACCAGGGCCAGACCATCGTGCATCGTTAGAACCTGCGGAATTAAAAGCAATGGTGCAAGGTATACGGCAAATCGAGCAAGCATTTGGACACAGCATTAAAAAACCCAGTGTATCCGAACAGGCAAACCGTGAAATTGCACGCAAAAGTTTAACTGCGACACGTAATATCAAACAAGGTGAGGCTTTTACGACGGAGAATTTAACCATTAAACGCCCCGGTACGGGTATTTCTCCCTTGTTTTATTGGAACTGGTTGCATAAAACCGCAGAGCGTGATTATGTAGCGGATGAATTGATTTAATGTCAATCCCTTGTATTGTTTTAGGGGCAGGTGGTCACGCGGGTGTGTTGTTAGCCGTTTTGGAGTTGTGTCAACAACCTGTATTAGGGATAACTGATGCTCGTGTCTCGCTGCAAGATTCGTTAATACAGGGGGTTAAGGTGTTAGGTGATGACCAGTGTGTTTTACACTATTCGCCGACTACGGTTGCTCTCGTCAATGGTTTAGGGTCAATAAAAACGACAATGAGACGGGCAGATATTTTTAAGCATTTTAAAGCCGTTGGTTATTCATTTCTCTCTGTTATCCATCCGCAAAGTATTCTCAGTGTTAATGTAATACTTGGTGAAGGTTGTCAAGTCATGGCGGGTGCGATTATTAATCCTTCTGCACAATTAGGGCAAAACGTGTTACTCAATACCCGTGCAGTTATTGAGCATGATTGTGTAATTGCTGACCATTGCCATATTGCAACAGGTGCGGTGTTGTGTGGGGGTTGTAAAGTGGGTATGGGCGCACACATTGGCGCGGGAGCAACTATTTTACAGGGCGTTGAGATTGGAGAGCAGGCGTTAATTGCAGCGGGTGCGGTGGTGACTCGTGCAGTGCCAGCGGGTGGACGGGTAGCGGGAGTGCCTGCACGAACATTGCGAAAATAGATTTACGGACGATTTAAACAAATTATGTATAAAAACTATTCTTTCCTCGCCATTATCCCCGCGCGGGGTGGTTCAAAAGGCGTTAAACGGAAAAATATTCGCCCACTTGCAGGCAAACCATTAATTGCATGGACGATTCAATCTGCCCAACAATCTGCTTATTTAGACCGTTTTATTTTAAGCAGTGAGGATGCGGAAATCATTGCAACCGCGCGGCAATGGGGTTGTGAAGTCCCTTTTATTCGTCCTGCTGAATTAGCGCAAGATGAGACAGCGGGTATAGAGCCGATTATTCATGCAATACAAACAGTCGCAGAATCTTATGATTATGTTGTGGTTTTACAGCCAACGTCGCCATTACGACTTGCGCTAGATATAGACCAAGCGATTCAACAGTGTATAGACCAACAAGCTGAATTTTGTGTGAGTGTAACAGAGCCTGATGCACATCCTTACTGGTGTTTTCAGCAAGATAGTCAAGGTTATTTACAGCCTTTAATCCAAGATATCCCCCCGCGTCGGCAAGATTTGCCTGCCATGTTTACTTTAAATGGGGCTGTTTACGTTGCAAAAACCAGCACATTATTGCAAACCCGTAAGCTATTAAATGCGCAAACACAAGGTTATGTTATGCCTAAATCTCGCGCGTTAGATATTGATACGGAAGAGGATTTATTGTTAGCGGCATTTTTTTTGAATTTGAATCAGGGTGTGTAATTAAGAGGGTGTATCTTAAGAACCAAGTGCTTATATATTGATACTTAAGAGAGAATTGTTATTAGCACATTCATAAGAAATCGTACTGATACTCAGGCTATTGTAGATCATCTTAGTGATGTTTTTCTCCGCGAGGGGGAGCTTGCTTCAGAGGCAATCCGTTGTCGTTTGGATGAGCAAACACAACTGGAGGTATTTTTGTTGATGTATGAAACACTGACACCAGCGCAGCAGGAAGAGTTGTGGACGGTGTTACAACAGATGGTGAAGGAATCCGCTTGATATATTTCCCTTTATTATTCGGTAAAATCAATGGGTAATTTTGGCAACGATAGTTTGTTTAGTTTGTATTTGGTGCTAATTTCCCATGTGGAAAGCGCATTTAGTTAGTTGATTTAAAAGGGTGTACCTACTTGTTAATAATTGTAGATGTCGGGTGTATAAACGATAGCGTCATACACCGTCTAACATCTTAATTTTACTTAAACATTAAAACGGAAGTGCATCACATCGCCATCTTGTACGATGTATTCTTTGCCTTCTAATCGCCATTTTCCTGCTTCTTTCGCGCCTTGTTCGCCTTTATAAGCGACAAAATCATTGTAAGCAATCACTTCTGCACGAATAAACCCTTTTTCAAAATCGGTATGAATTACCGCAGCCGCTTGGGGTGCGGTCGCACCAATTGCGACTGTCCATGCTCTTACTTCTTTTTCACCCGCTGTAAAATAGGTTTGTAAGCCGAGTAGGCGATAACCTGCATGGATAACACGGTTTAATCCCGGTTCGTCCATGCCCATTTCTTGTAAAAATTCTTTGCGTTCTTCTGCATCTAGGGCGACTAGTTCCGATTCAGTTTTGGCACACACAGGCACGACAACGGCGTTTTCTTGGCTGGCGAGTTCACGCACTTGGTCTAAATACGGGTTGTTGTTGAAACCATTTTCATCAACATTCGCAATGTAAACAGTGGGTTTTGCTGTCAGTAAGTGGAGTTCTCTAATCCATTGTTGTTCTTCATCGGTTAGGGATAAGCTGCGCACTGCTTTTCCTGTATCAAGTTGGGCGAAGACTCTTTCAAAAAGGCTTTTTTGTGCAAGGGCTTCTTTATTACCGCCTTTGCTATTTTTGGCAACGCGCTGTAATGCGCGCTCGACGGTATCCATGTCTGCAAGGGCTAATTCGGTGTGTATCACTTCAATGTCGGCGAGGGGATTTACTTTGCCTGCAACGTGAATAATGTCGTCATTTTCAAAGCAGCGGACAACGTGAGCAATGGCTTGGGTTTCGCGGATGTTGGCGAGAAATTTATTGCCTAAGCCTTCGCCTTTTGAAGCACCTGCAACTAGCCCTGCAATATCAACGAACTCCATGCTGGTAGGTAATATTCGTTGTGGTTTAACAATGGCGGCTAGCGCGTCTAAACGGGGGTCGGGCATGGCAACAACGCCGACGTTTGGGTCTATCGTACAAAAGGGGTAGTTTTCTGCTTGGATGTTGGCATTGGTTAACGCATTGAATAAGGTTGATTTGCCGACATTGGGTAAGCCGACAATACCGCATTTGAATCCCATAGTATGTGTTTCGCTGTGAGGTAATGAAGAAAATAGATAAAGGAGGTTATTGTAAAAAAGTTTGTTTTTATAAGTTAAGGTAAATGCGAATTTATTCGCTCGTTTTAGAACAGTTTGTCCGTTTTGTGTGAATGAATTCGCATTTACTGGGAAAGGGATTTTATCAGTTCGCGGATATGTTTGAGTTGGAAATTTTTTGCCATTTGGCGAACGCGATAGGTAAAGGGTTGTAGGGTTTTATCGCTATTTTCTAGGATGGTGATATATTCCAGAATGCCTTCAATATCACCTCTTATAGTAAGGTCTTGTAAAGTTTTGAGTTGTTCTGTTGAGGGGGTGATGAGTTGGGTATCTGCTTGTTGGGTGATTTGCGGGGATTCATACGTCCATTGTAGGTTTAAGTAGCGTTGGATTTTTCTTAGAAGTTCTTCGGCTTTTATGGGTTTTGCAATGAAGTCATTACAGCCAGAATCAAGGCTTTTTTGTTGGTCTTGACTGAAGGCACTGGCGGAGGCGGCGATAATGGTAATGGTGGAGGCAATGGGCAGTTGGCGAATATGTTCAGTGGTGGTAAAGCCATCCATTTCTGGCATGACTAGGTCCATGAGGATAACGTCGGGTTCTAGTTCTTGGGTTTTTTCTATGCCTTCTTTGCCTGTGTACGCATGGCTAATTTCAAATCCAAGGGGTTGAAGTAGGTGTTTGCAAACCATTTGGTTAAATTTTTGGTCGTCAATAATAAGGACTTTTCGGCGTTTGCCTTCGTAGCCGATGATTTTGGGGGTAATACAGGGGGTGTTGTCTAAAAAGTTTTTTACTTCAGGCAGTTTTATGGAGAACCAGAAGCGACTTCCTTGTCCAATAGTGCTGTTTAATTGGAGTTTTCCACCCATCATGCTGACAAGACGGTTGCTAATGGATAGTCCGAGTCCTGTACCTTCCATTTGTTGGTTGTACGAGCCTACTTGTTGAAAAGGTAAAAATATATCTTCTAATTTATTATTGGGAATGCCGATTCCTGTATCTTCTACGCTGAAACAAATTTCGTCTTGTTCTTTTTCTACGCGAAAAACGACTTGTCCTTTTTCGGTAAATTTAATCGCATTGCTCAGTAAGTTGATGAGAATCTGACGCAGGCGTTTCTCATCTCCTTGTACGGCATTAGGGAGTTGTCCTTTTTCTGTGCGTACAAAGGGGGAGTCGTAAATAAACCGAATGTCTTTTTGTTCTGCCCGCATACGAAATAGTTCGACAACATTGTTGATAAATTGTCCTAGATTAAAGTCGCTGGGGTATAACTCCATTCTGTCGGCTTCAATTTTGGATAAGTCTAGGATGTCGTTAATGAGTGTCAGTAGATATTCGCCACTGCGTTGGATGATGTTAATGCCTTCTTGTTGTTGTGGCGTTAAGTTACTGTCATGACGAAGAATTTGCGCATATCCTAATATACCATTCAGCGGGGTACGTAATTCATGGCTCATGTTGGCAAGAAAACGACTTTTGGCACGGTTAGCCGTTTCTGCCGATTCTTTGGCATGTTCTGCTTCTTCTTTTGCGTGTTGTAGTTGTTTTTGCAGTTGACTTATGTGTAAGTGGGTTTGAATCCGTGCTAATACTTCTTCTGGTTGAAAGGGTTTGGTAATGTAGTCCACACCACCAACGCGAAACGCATGAACTTTGTCCATTGCATCATCAAGCGCGCTGATAAATAGAACGGGTATATGTTTGGTTGTGCTTTCTGTTTTTAATCGCTGACAAACTTCATAGCCGTTCATATCGGGCATGTTGATATCAAGCAGAATGAGGTCGGGCGGTAAGAGTTGTGCAGCAGATAACGCTAACGCGCCGCTAGGAACAGGACGCACTTTATATCCGCTGTCCGTCAATAAGCTGACGAGTAGGCGCAAATTGGCGGGGTTGTCGTCAACAATCAGTAAATTGGGTTTTTGACCTGTCTCTGTTGTTATGGTTTGCATAACCGTATGGTATCGGCAGAAAATGAAGTAAGGTATTAAATCAGGATTATACTCGATATCTCATTATTCCATACGGTTGGTTTGTCATCTGTTCATGTCAATTCAATGACGCTGATTAGGTTTTGACAGGGTGTTGGGATTATCAACGTTTTCTTTGTTATCCATTGAGTCAGATGGTATGAGGGGAGAGATTAAAAAACATTAACGAAACCTTAATCAGTCACCGTTAAAATGGGGACAAATTAGGACATATTGAGACAGAACATAAAGAAAATAAAAGCTATCTTTTGATTGGTTCATTTATTGCTTATATAGAATTAACCTATTTGATGTCAGGTAGGCATGTCTAGAATAGGCATTGATGACATGTGTTTTAATTTCTTCGGAGGTTTTTTATGGGTACTTTTTTAAATAAAGACTCGTCATCTGTTCAAATGGACAGCATTCATAGACGGCGCAAGGTTTGGCTGTCGGTGATGAGCAGTTTGGTGTTGTCTGCAATTGGGCAAAATGTATGGGCGTATGATATTTCTTGTACGCCTGCTAACCCAACGGGTGCAACGGCAGTTGCTGTTGTCACAACAAATGTCCCTGCGTCTAGTCCTACCTTAAATTTAGGTACAATTTCACCGAATACGACAACGACAGCGACATGTACTTTAACAACGGCAACCGCATTGCAGATTACCGCAATCACTGTTCCATCGGGTTATACGCTATTATCCACCGTACCAACTCCTTTTCCGCTGGTGTTAGATGGTACAACAACCACGACAGCAACATTCGTTGTGCGCTTAAATGCACAAGCAACGGATACAACAGTCAGTGGTAACATTGGTATTTCCAGTAATGAAGCAGGTTTTGCTAACGTCAGCTTCCCCATTTCTGGCACTATTGCAACGCCTGCAACAGGTTCTAATGCCAGATTGCGGGTATTTGATACTACCGATTTGTCAACCTATGAAACGACTAATCAGTTATATCCCGCTGTTCCGCCTCAAACGGCTGCCCGCTGTTTAAATATAGGCTTAACGGCACCGGGGGCTGCTAGTAATCCTGTTAAGACTTTAACCGTCGGTTCTACAAACGATGGTGCTTCTTATACCCCGCTAACGGATTCTGTAACCAGTATCATCTTTTTCCCCTCACCAGATACCGCCTTTGGATTAAGTAGTACATCGGGTTCATCTGTTACCAGCGGATTGGTTGACTTAACAGGTTTAGTTGACCCAATAGCCCCCCTAACGGCTTATACCTTAACACCAGTCACAGCACCCGGTGTTGGCTCGTTCAAATTAACCTTTGACCCCACCAAATTAACCCCAACACCCACAACCTATCCCTACGTTGTGCCACAACGTAAATTACAAATATTCTCAACCGACCCTGATTCTAATCCTGCTGAAATCCCTATCAGTGCCGTTGTTGTGCCAGACTTAAATCCTAAATTACAAGTACTGGTTGATACCAGCTTAACCGTTGCAAAAGATGCCACGATTGATTTAGGCACGGCGGTTGTTGGTAATACACTCTCCAAAACATTTACCTTAAAAAATATTGGTTATAGCAATTTAACTCTTGCGACAGTTGCCCCTACGTTTACAGGTGCTGCAACCGCTGTTAGTGCAACACCGGGACCCTACACCGAGTCTGATCAAATCTTAGGGCCACGGACGCTAAACCAACCAACAAATGGTGGTTGTGCAACCTCCTTAACCCCCTCAGGCGAACAAACAACCTTTGAATTCGCCATGACCAGCACAACCGCAGGTATTTACACAGGTACGGTAACAATTACAACCAATGACCCTTTAAATCCTTCTTTTACCTTTAAAGTAAAGGGAACGTTTGAAGACGCACCTGCTGCCGCCCCCTTAAGTCCAGAAATTGCCACATTCTTTGGTACAACGGAAATTCAAACCGATGCAACCACCGCGATTGACTTTGGTACAACAGATATTGGTACGCCTATTACCAAAGAAATTATTATCAAAAACGTTGGTGTTGGTACAGAAGATTTATTAGTTACTTCAGTTAATTTCTTAGGACAAAATGGTCAACCTTCACTCAATTACAAAACGGTTGGAACGGTTGCAAATCGTGTTAGCCAATTAACAGAAACCACAATCAGCATCCAATTTAGCCCTACCACAGCGGGTACCTTTAATGAAACGGTAGAAATTTTTAACACCGACCGTGCAAATGGTGGAACACACGATGCGGGTGTTGCAGAAAACCCCTTCCGTATTCAACTAAAAGGGGTTGCAACTTCTACGACTAGTACAGGTCCTGCACTAACCATTGCACCTGTTCCTACGAATGGCATGATTACTACTGATGTAGGCGGTATTAGTTGTGGCTCAACGGGTACTGTATGCACAGCCAATTACACTAAAGATGCGATTATTCAACTGACTGCAACACCCACGACAGGCGCAACTTTTACCAGTTGGGGCGGAAATTGCTCAGGTACAACCAGCCCATTAAGCGTAACAATGGATGTGGCTAAAACATGTACAGCAACCTTTACAAGTGGCACAACAGGTACACAAGCCTTAACCGTTACTAAAACAGGTAATGGAACAGTGGCAAGTTCACCCACAGGCATTGATTGCGGAACGACCTGCTCGGCTAGTTTCAACAGTGGTACAAGCGTAACCTTAACAGCAACACCCGCAACAGGTGCGACTTTTACCAGTTGGGGCGGTGCTTGCTCTGGTACAGCAACCAGCGCAACCGTTACGATGGATGCAGCAAAATCTTGTACAGCAACCTTTACAAGTGGCACAACAGGTACACAAGCCTTAACCGTTACTAAAACAGGTAATGGAACAGTGGCAAGTTCACCCACAGGCATTGATTGTGGAACGACCTGCTCGGCTAGTTTCAATAGTGGTGAAAGCGTAACCTTAACAGCAACCCCTGCAACAGGTGCGACATTTACCAGTTGGGGCGGTGCTTGCTCTGGTACAACAACCAGCGCGACTGTTACGATGGATGCAGCAAAATCTTGTACAGCAACCTTTACAGGTGGCACAACAGGTACACAAACCTTAACCATCGTCAAAACAGGCAGTGGTTCAGTGGTTAGCTCTCCTGCGGGTATTAACTGCGGTAGCGCATGTACAGCAAGCTTTGATACAGGTGCAGTAGTCACCTTGATTGCTACCCCTGTTAGTGGTGCGAGTTTTACAGGATGGAGTGGTAGTTGCTCTGGTACTTCTACTGCAATGATTGTAACTGTTGATAGCGCGAAATCTTGCACAGCCGCCTTCACAACCACAACCTCACAAGAAGGAAGTTGTTTTGATACACAAAAAGGGATTTTACTAGATGGTGTATGCAAACCCGCACAACCAGTGTTAGCAACAGCCGTTGCTGCCAGTGGCGAAGGGGTGGCAACAACCGCAGAAATCGTTGGTGGTGTATCAGTGAATAATGGCACAACCTACCTTAACCCATCTAACACAACGATGGCTGATGATGTAGTGGTTGCAGGTCATATCAAAGTAGCGAGTGAAGATGTGGGCAAAACGGCAGACATTATCGTTGCGGGGTTATTAACCATCGGCGACCAGTTCTTCTGGTACATGTTAGACGGTAAAAATAACACATGTGATTTATGTATCGCAGCTTGGAACTTTGATAGCCGTGACATCGTGAAATCTTTAGGTCAACTCACTGCCCAAAAGACTGGCGTTAGCTTACCTGCGTACTACCCAATTAAGATTTACGCAAGCAAGTTTGCAGCCCCTGGTGTGTTACAACTCTTTATCGGTTATCGCATCACTTCAGGTACAGATACGGGTAAACTGGTATTCAATGCCGTCCCTATTGATACCACTATCAAACAGTAATCCGTTAGTATAAGTCATGTGAGGGGGAGGCAACTCCCCCTTTTCTTTTCGATACCTATGCGTAAAAATCCGACTGTGATATAAACTTACTTTCGCTCCACCGCTTGGCATATTAGCCCAATAAGAATGGCGAGGTATTATTATGCGTTACATTATCCATTCATTTTATCTCTGTTTCTTCTTATCAATATCCCTGTCCGCAGAAGTCCTGACAATTCCCCATCATCAACAAACATTAAATGCCAGTCTGACACTTGCACCGCATAAAACGCTCAATGATGGCGTTATCCTCATGACACATGGCACATTAGGCAGTCGTCAAATGGAAATTATGCAAACGTTACAAATGCTATTGGCAGAAAAAGGCTTAAATTCATTGGCGATTAATCTTAGCTATGGCATTGACAATCGACCTGCACAATTATTTGATTGCCAAACAATACATCGTCATTATCATACAGATGCCATCGACGAGATTGATGCGTGGGTACAATGGTTAAGCACACAAGGCGTGAAACAGATTGTTTTATTAGGACACTCGCGCGGCGCAAATCAAACAGCATGGTATGCCACTGAACACGATAGCGATAGGATTAAAGCGATTGTTCTAATCGCACCAATGTTATGGGTTAGTGAAAAAGTTGCCAGTTATTATCAAGCTAATTATACGGTTGCTTTAACCGATGTATTGGCCCGTGCAAACCATGAAAAGGAATTATCCGCTGTTGGGTTCTTACACTGCCATAATGCAACCGTCACCGCCGATAGTTTTCGCGCCTATTATGCGGATGACCCCCGTTTTCACACGCCAACACTCATGGCACGTTTAACAAAGCCAGCGTTATTAATAACAGGTAGTGCTGACACAACGACAGAAGGAATTGAACAAGAAATAATTCCTTTATTAGAAACGAAAAAATTACAGCAACTGCGGATTGAAGGTGCAGACCATTTTTTTCGTGATTTATATGCAGAGGATATGGCTGAAGGGATTGCTCAGTTTTTACAACCCTTGCTAGACAAGGCGAATTAGATTTTTTGCAAACGGATAACACCGCTAAAAGCAGTGGTATCCATGCAATTTTTTGTTTTTAAATTCGGGACGTTTAGTTAATCCTGAAAATTCCGATTCAAATAGTCTTTAGACAAGCAGATATAAAAATACTCTCAACCTATTGTTTTTTCGCTTCAAATAACTGCTGATCTGTTGCTAACAATTTCAACAACTGTTGCATATCTGCTGGGATTGGCACTTGCCATTCCATATATTCTTTTTGGGTTGGATGAATAAAGCCTAAACGCTCTGCATGTAAGGCTTGACGTTTAAATTGACGCAATGCCACCTGCAAATCTTCCGTACAAGCGGGCGGTAAATGCAAGCGTCCCCCATACACGGGGTCACCCACTAAAGGATAATGTGCATGGGCTAAATGGACACGAATTTGATGTGTGCGCCCTGTTTCTAAGCTTGCACGGATAAGGGTGTGAAGACGGAAACGACGGATAACCCGATAATGCGTAACCGCTGGTTTACCACGTTCTACGACAGCCATTCTTGTGCGATGAATGGGGTGACGATCCATCGGGGCATCAACGGTTCCGCCTGATATCATCATACCATTGACAATCGCTTGGTATTCACGTTTAAACTCACGCGCTTGCAACTGAGCAACTAGCGATGTGTGTGCTGGTAAACTGCGAGCAACGACAAGAATACCACTGGTATCTTTATCAATGCGGTGAATAATACCTGCACGCGGTAGCTGTACCAACTCGGGCGCGTGATTCAATAAAGCATTAACTAATGTACTATCTGGATTGCCTGCACCGGGGTGGACAACAACCCCGGCCTCTTTATCAACAACAATAATGTCGTCATCCTCATATAATATCTTTAAGATAGGCAGGTCTTGTCCTTCCCAAGTGACTTCTTCCTCTGCTTGGGCAATAATTTCTATGTCTTCTCCGCCTTGTACTTTATCTTTACCGCGAAGGGGCATAGCATTAACTAAAACGAAACCATCTTTAATCCATTTTTGTAAACGGGCGCGAGAGTAGTCAGGGAATAATTCAGCAAGCGCTTTGTCTAAACGCCAACCAGACATCTCATCGGGAATTTTCGTGCTAAAATGGGTATTCACCATCGTTGATTCATCAACTTTTTTTATGCGATCTGTCATGAAACATTCATTAGTGTGGGTTTTGCTTGTTGTACTTTCAGGGTGTAGTGCTTTTGGGTCTTCTAAAGATAAAACGGAAGATTGGACAGTTGACCAGTTATACAACAGTGCGAAAAAAGAATTAGCGGAGGGTAATTACTCGACTGCCATTGAATATTACGAAAAGCTAGAAGCACGTTTCCCTTTTGGGGTTTATGCGCAACAAGCTCAGTTAGACGTAATTTACGCTTATTATAAAGATGATCAAGCAGAATCTGCTATTATCGCCGCCGACCGATTTATCAGATTATACCCACGTCATCCTAATGTTGATTATGCCTATTATCTTAAAGGCTTAGTTAATTTTGAACGGGATAGAGGTTTTTTTGACCGCTTCTTACCCATTGATAAAGCACAACGTGATCAAAACGCAACAACCGAATCATTCCAAAATTTTTCTGAGTTATTGACCCGTTATCCCGACAGCAGCTATGTTACTGACGCACGTCAACGTATGGTATATCTGCGAAATAATTTAGCGGCGCATGAATTGTACGTTGCAAAATATTATATTGTTCGTGGTGCTTATTTAGCCGCTATCAATCGCGCAAAACGGGTTGTAGAAAACTTTCAAGAAACACCCGCTGTACCCGATGCACTCGTTTTAATGGCGAAAATTTATAAAGCCATGGGAATGCAAGATTTATCTAATACCGCGTTAGACGTGTTAAAACATAATTATCCAAATCACAAAGGGATTCAAGAAGTAGAAGCCTTGAGTGTGCAAGGATGATGTAACTATTTGATATAACAGTATTGTATGCTAGAGCAATCTGTGTTAGAAACTGATAATTCCACTTGTAAACAGTGCAACACTGTTTACAATTCACCCAATGCTAATGGATAAGTAAAACAGACCGTGCAAAACTACCATTCCTCCGCGCCACTTTCTATTCTTATTGTCGATGATACGGCTGTCAACCGTTTAGTAATAGGCAGTATTTTAAAAGAACTCGGCTGTCAAGTCACAGAAGCCGTTAATGGCAAAGCGGCGGTTGAACTGATTTTAGCAAACAACGCTTATGATATGGTATTGATGGATATTAATATGCCTATTATGAATGGGTTAGAAGCTATTCATTGCATTCGTACACAAGAAGCAGTCCAAGTACATACTAAAGTGATAGCCCTGACTGCACATGAGCGTGAAAGTACGAACTTAGCTAACGCAGGGTTTGATGATATACTGACTAAACCCATTATATTAGAACGAGTTGCTGTGTTACTGACCAAACACTTCCCCCATTTTCAGCATTCCTCGCCTAACACAGACTATCCCAATACACCGCTGCCCTCTTCTGAGCAACCTGTTAATCTTGAATCTGATAATCCAATGATTTTATTGGTTGAAGACAATCAAGTGAATTGCATTGTAGCTACCAATATGTTGAACACACTTGGTTATGAGGCAGATATCACCAATAATGGCTGTGAAGCCGTAACAGCTTGCGCAGAAAAACAATATACATTGATTTTGATGGATATTCGTATGCCAATGATGGATGGAACGGAGGCAACGCAATTAATTCGTCAATATAGTAATTATGTCAACACGCCCATTGTTGCCGTCACTGCGAATACAAGCCCTGCCGATATTATGCTTTATAAACAATCTGGCATGGATGATGTCTTAGCCAAACCGCTGACACTAGAACGCCTAAAAATGGTATTAGATAAATACCTACAAATGACCCCTGAACAAGTAAATACAGCAAAAAAAGCTTATTTAGCGGGCTTTGCCGTGTTAGACCATCTTTTTCTAAAAAAAGTAACATTGAATAACCCTAAGTTACTCGTAATGCTGCTTGAGCGTTTCATCATCGAAACGACCAAACAACTTATTGCGATGGAACATGCCGCAAAAAACCTAGACCAACATAAACTATTACATCTCTCCCACTCCCTAAAAGGTGGCGCGCGCAGTATCGGTGCAAATCGCTTGGGTGAAATTGCGGCACAAATGGAAATGGACATGGAAGCCACCAAATTGCAGACTATTTCACAATATCTACAAGACTTACAACAAGAATTTCTCAATCTACAAACGCTAATGCAACAAACCCCTTGGAATGAAGAATAAGCATATAATGCCAATAATCGATTCAACTTATTCTATTCCGCTATGTCTAACACGCCTATTTTACAAATTGCGCTACCGACTCCCTTAGATAAACTCTTTGATTATCTTGCGCCAATAGATTGGCAAATTACCGAACAGCATATCGGTTCACGAATTCAAGTTCCTTTTAGGAAACAAGTCTTAATCGGTATCTTGATTGGTGTAACAGACACCTCAAGCGTTGCCCCCAATAAACTAAAAACAGCATTAACCCTGCTCGATGAGCCGCCGCTACTGACGGCTACGGATTTGCAATTATTACACTGGGCGAGCCGTTACTACCATCATCCACTAGGACTTGTCATTGCGACCGCACTGCCCGCACTGCTCAACGCAGGACATCCCCCACACGTTGAAACCCCACCCAGTGGACATTGGTGTGTTACCCAAACGGGACAATTTATAGACCCTACAGATTTACCCCGTCAATCCCACCGTCAAGCCTATTTATTAAGCCTTTTTCAAGAAAACCCACGTGGTATTAGCGAAACAACCCTTGCACTCGACCTACCTAATCCCCGTCCAACCCTACAAGCCTTACAACGGCGCGGTTGGATTACGCCACAACCTGCCATTCGTCACGCCCAACCCATTACCACCCCTTTACAACTCAATACCGCCCAAGCTCATGCCGTTGAACAACTCACCCAACACCTGAGCCAATTTTATCCAAGCCTGCTAGATGGCGTAACAGGGAGCGGTAAAACAGAAGTCTATTTACAACTGATACAAACTATTATTACTCAAGGGAAACAGGCACTTGTTCTTGTGCCAGAAATTAACCTAACCCCACAAATGGTAAGCCGTTTTGAACAACGTTTTAGTGTACCTATTGCCGTTATTCACTCCCGCTTAAATCATAAAGAACGGCTCTATGCGTGGTTACTAGCACGTGCAGGCACCGCGCCTATTGTGATTGGTACACGTTCCGCTGTCTGGACACCGCTACCACAACTAGGCATCATCATCATCGATGAAGAACACGACCCCTCTTATAAACAACAAGATGGATTCTGCTATTCCGCCCGTGACATCGCCATGATTCGCGCACAACGCGCTAAAATTCCTATCATACTCGGCAGTGCAACCCCTTCACTCGACAGCCTCTACAACATCCAACAACAACGCTATCAACACCTAATACTGCCAGAGCGAGCAGGATTAGCCGTTCATCCAACGTTTCACCTTGTTGATATGCGTCATCAACCGCGTAAACAAATCCTTTCCCGACCCTTACAACATTACATTAATCAACATCTTGCCAAGAAACAACAAATTCTCTTATTTATCAATCGTCGTGGTTACGCGCCAACCCTCATTTGCTTACAATGTAAATGGACAGCCCACTGTCAACACTGCGATGCACGCCTGACTCACCACGAAGCCAGCCACTATTTGCGCTGTCACCACTGTGGCTTTGTACAACCAACACCTATCATCTGCCCAAATTGTCATAGCAATAACATTCATCTCCTCGGACAAGGGACTGAGCGCGTAGAAGAACAACTGCAACAAATCTTTCCTGATGCCCGCATTTTACGTATAGACAGCGACAGCACACGACGCAAACAAGCCATGTTTGACATGTTAGAACAAATTCATCGTGGCGAAGTTGACATACTCGTTGGCACACAAATGCTTGCTAAAGGACACCATTTTCCAAAAGTAACATTAGTGGGAATTATTAATATTGATGGCGGATTATTCAGTGTAGATTTTCGTGGCACAGAACGCATGGCACAATTATTTATGCAAGTTGCAGGACGTGCAGGACGCGCAGAAGATGCGGGAGAAGTGGTTATTCAAACCTACCAACCCGAACATGAATTGCTTAATTGCTTAATTAATAAAGGGTATCATGCTTTCGCTGATATCGTATTAGCCGAGCGACAACAAACCAATTACCCACCCTACACCCGTTTAATCCTGCTTCGGGCAGAATCCAAAACGGCAAAATTAGCCTTAGATTTTCTGCGTAGCGTGAAAGAAGTTGCCCGACAACTTAATATTGCTGAAGTAGAACTCTGGGGACCTGCGCCCGCCCCTATGGAAAAACGCGCTAATTACTACCGCGCACATTTACTGCTACAAGCCCAACAACGCAATGTATTACATCATTTAATTGAACAACTGTTGCCTATTTTACCCAGTCTGGTTAAAAAAGATGTCCGTTGGACTGTGGACGTTGACCCTTTAGATTTATACTAAACAAGCGATGATTAGACAGGCTGTCTGAACGCTAATAAAACAAGCAACATCATGATAATAACCAACAAATAAAATCGTTCATGCCACACTTTTTGCGTTGCCTGTTGCGCTGTAAATGTCTGCATTCGTTGATGGATTTCATTTAAAATGGCTTGCGTATCCGTTGATTGATAATTTCCGACCTGATAAATTCCCCTACCTACTTGTGCTAACTGCTTTAAAACATCGCTATGTAATTTAGAAATAACAATATTTCCATCAGCATCTATTACCCATTGATGTTCATCTGCCTGACGTGGAATATGTCCACCATTTTCCGTCCCAACAGCGAGAACGTGTAAAAAAACCTTGCTATTTTGTAATAATGCTAAACTCTGTGTAACATCTATTTTTTCAAACTCACCATCACTGATTAATAAAATATGTTGTACTGCTTCTTTACTGTTAGGTGCGTTGTTTAATAACAATAAAGCGCGTTCTAATGCGGGGGCAAATCGACTGCCTTGAATGGGTAATAAATCAGGTTTTAACTCATAAAGTAAATGTTTAACCGTATTATAATCATCTGTTAATGGGGCAACGAGATGGGGAATACCTGCAAAAACTAAGAGTCCGATATAAATATCTGCTTTTACGTCTAATAATTCAGTTATCTCTTGCATTGCTTGTTCAATACGTGCATGGGGTAAATCGCGTACTCGCATAGAATCGGATAAATCTAGGACAACCAGTAATTGCGTTTGTGGACGAAAAAGGGCTTGTAATTCATAATCCCAACGGGGTTGTGCTAACGCAAGAATTCCACACGTCCACAATAATATCCACCCCCAAAAGGTTTTATCTTGCCAAAATAGTTGTTGGGGGGATTGTTGTAATAAATACGGTAATAAATGCGCGTCAGCGTAGCGTTGTAAGCGGGAGTAGTGGGCTTTTTGGTAGAACAGCCAAACCACCCAGAAAGGTAGAATGATGAGGGCAAGCAACCAATACGGCCGCGCGAATTCAAAAGCAGTAAACTCCATTGTTGCCCCTCTGAATGTGTAGTTTTTTCGTTAATGTTAATTATTAACACATATTCAGTACAAAAATAAACGGTAGTGCTAAAGAGAAAGTGATATTAAAATAAGAAAACAGAAGAAAGAGAAGAGTCCCTAAAATGCTAACCTGCCCAAGCTGTAAAGCGACACACATCGTGAAATACGGAAAAACCCGCACAGGGACACAAAACTACAAATGTCGCGAATGCGGACGGAGATTTGTAGAACAACCCACCAAGAAATACATAAGCCAAGAGACGTGGGCACAGGTGGACAAGCTATTAAAAGAAAAACTCTCGTTAAGAGGAATAGCCCGTGTTACGGGAATCTCAGGCACATGGCTACAACATTATGTCAATGGTTTGTATGCGCAACAAAGACTAGAACAAGCGGTTAAAAAAAAGGACAGTTGCGCTTAGAATGCGATGAGATGTGGTCATTTGTTGGGCAGCGTCGCCAGAAAGTGTGGGTATGGTTAGCGTTAGATAGAGACTCACGAGAGGTTGTCGGGATTGCCTTTGGAAAGCGAGATGCGGAGGGAGCGCAAGCACTCTGGGACTCACTCCCAGCGGTATATCGGCAATGTGCAGTCTGTTACACCGACTTCTGGGAAGCGTACCAGAAAGTTCTACCGAGTAAACGGCATAAAGCGGTAGGGAAGGAGACGGGGCTGACCAATCATATAGAGCGATTTAATAATACGTTAAGACAGCGTGTCAGTCGTTTAGTGAGGAAAACCTTATCTTTCTCCAAGAAGATAGAAAATCACATCGGGGCTACTATTTTTTTCATTAATGATTATAACAAATCACTGCTTCTTTAGCACTACCAAATAAACTATTTGTGGGGTGTATTAGCGATAGCGTAATACATTATTCAGTTTAAAATCTGCTAGTTATCGTGCAAAAATAAGTGCCTAATGCTTGCCCGAACATTCTGATTCAGACAGGTTTTAATCTTTACTACGACTGTATTGGGATATGCCATGATTATTGGCTTAATGAAGTTGTGATGGCTTGTAACTTACTAATCTGTCAGGTTTTAGTTGCCTGACAGATTATCATAAACAACAGGATGTAATTCTAATAAACATCAAAACGATGTGAAACATAGCCATCATCCTTATCCATACCATACATGGCACGGGTTTGACGTTGGCAAAATTCATCAGCGGCATTGTAGCCTTGCATTTTCAAACTATGATTACGCACAGCACATTCAAGTAAAACAGCAAGATTGCGACCCGCAGCAACGGGCAAACCAACCTCAGAGATTTCTACACCCAAAATTTGGCGGGAACGATAATCCCCTTGTAAACGGTCAATTTGGCGAAGTTGATCAGGACTCATGTGTTCTAGTTTAATGATAAGACGAAGATATTTATCTCTCTTAATCGCACTATCACCAAACAATGCTTGTACATTTAAAATACCTAATCCGCGCACTTCTAAAAAAGGTGTCATCCCTTGTACAGGACAAGTTCCACGAATAACATCTTGGTCTATACGAGAAAATTCGGGTGCATCGTCTGCAACTAAACGGTGTCCACGACTGACTAGTTCTAACGCAAGTTCGCTTTTACCTGTACCACTATCTCCCGTAATTAATACACCCATCCCAAAAACGTCTAAAAATACACCATGTAAGGTTACTTTTTCACCTGACATACGCCCCAAAATACCGTGTAGGTAGTTCATTAAAGCTTCACCTGACACTTGAGCCATAAATAAGGGAACATGATAATGTTCAGCATGTCCTTTTAAATCGTCGGGTACACGTGGACTATCAACAACGATAATACAAGCGAGGTTAGCATTTTCAAATAGTTGTTTGAGTGCATCCTCATACACGTTATCCGATAAGGCTTCTAAATAGGCGAGTTCGTAGAGACTAATAACTTGAATTTGATGGGGATGAATTAAGTTGAGATAACCTACATTTCCAATCCGTTGATCTGTTTGCAATTGCAAAAAGCGGTTATTTTCTTTCCCTGCTAACCAATGAAGTCCTAAGTTATCCGCATGATTTTCATAGAGTTCAGTAACGCTTAACAGGGTCATAAAGAGTCACTATAATGGAGAAGAAAGAGAATCAGATGATACGTCTTGTGGTTGAGCCGCCTGCCATTGCACCATCAACGCATATTTTGCTTGACAATCGGGTAGGCTACGCAATTTTTCACGAAATTCATCATCGCTAAACATTTCTGCTAGCATTGCCAAAATTTGCAGGTGTTCCTCCGTACAGTTTTCAGGCACCATCAGGGCAAATAGTAAGTCAACAGGCTGCCGATCAATTGAGTCGTAATCAATACCTTTCTCTAACTGAACAAAAGCAGCAAGCGTTAATTGACAGTCGGGTACACGGGCATGAGGAATCGCTACGCCTTTACCTAAACCTGTACTCCCTAAGCGTTCGCGTGACAACAGACTTTCAAAAATTTCTCGGGTTGTCAGGCTAGACGTTTCTGTCGCAAGTAAACGGCTAAAATATTCTAATACTCGTTTCTTACTAGAGGCCTGTACATTACATAACATTCGTTCAGGCGATAGGATGTCTAAAATACGCATAATTCGGTTGACAGTGTGCAATTATTAGAAAGTAGTGAGGACGCTATGCAGTACATATTGTGACTGTTGAGTGTCTGTTTCTCCAATAAACGGTATAAACTGGAGAAACAGGGAGTTGTCTAAGCCTTCCCTTGTGAAGATTCAGGCATTACAACACTACTTCTGATAACTGCGGACTGGACTTATTCAAGGGACTGTGCTTTAACACCACCTTCGGCTTGGTGATGGTCTTTCAGTTTTTCCTTATGTTTTTTAATTTGTCTGTCCAATTTGTCGGTCAGGGCATCAATTGCTGCGTACATGTCTTCATGTTCAGCATCTGCAAATAAATTTGCACCGCTAACGTGCAAGGTTGCTTCTGCTTTTTGGCGCAATTTCTCAACACCCAAAACAACATGAATGTTAGTAACGTGATCAAAATGACGTTCCAAGCGTTCAATTTTTGATGTTACATAACTCCGTAAAGCGGGCGTGATGTCGATATGATGACCACTGAGGGTGAGTTGCATTAATGTTCTCCTTACAGATGTGTGCTAAACCAGACGCTTGCGCTCATTGGATGGTGGAATCACCATCGCTTCCCTATATTTGGCGACCGTGCGTCTGGCGACATTAATACCTCTTTCGGATAGTATATTGGCTATTTTGCTATCACTAAGGGGTTTTGCAGCATTCTCTGCTGCGATGAGTTTTTTGATGAGCGCACGAATTGCCGTAGAAGAGCATTCTCCACCCGTGTTCGTGCTGACATGGCTGGAGAAGAAATATTTTAGTTCGAAAATGCCACGAGCTGTATGAATATATTTTTGCGTAGTGACGCGAGAAATGGTGGATTCGTGCATTTCTAATTCACTGGCAATATCATGTAGTACTAGTGGTTTCATGGCTTCTTCGCCATATTCTAAAAAAGCAGTTTGCCGTTTAACAATGCAGTTTGCGACTTTTAATAAGGTTTCGTGACGACTTTTAAGACTTTTGATAAACCAACGGGCTTCTTGTAAATGATTTTTGAGGTTGCTTACGTCTGCGCGATTGCTGTCTGAGCGTGAAATTAAATCGGCATAGTAACGGTTAATTCTTAATTTTGGTGCGATTTCTGAGTTTAATTCAACGCGCCATTGCCCTTTTACTTTTTTCACATAGACATCAGGTACTACATAATTGGATTGATGTACTTCTATTTGTGAACCGGGACGTGGGTTAAGTGATTGAATAAGATTAATAACATCGCGTAAATCATCACGGCTGAATTTCATGAGTTTGGCAAGTTGTGGATAATCATGATCCGCTAATATAGTTAAGTGATTTTTAACCAGCATTTTCGCTTCTGCCAACCAAAGCGTTTGGGCGGGTAGTTCTCCTAGTTGTAATAATAAACACTCAGATAAATCGCGCGCCCCAATACCTACGGGGTCAAAGTGTTGTACACGGTGTAAAACAGCTTCTACTTCATCAGCTTCAACGATAACACCTTCGCCCAAGCTTTGCATAATGTCTTCAATCGTTGCTCGCAAATAGCCGTCACCATCAATTGCATCAATAATAGCGGTTGCAATGGCGCGGTCTTGGTCACTAAAGGGCGTAAGGTCTAATTGCCACAATAAATGATCTGATAAGGTTTGTTCTGCTGCATTTTGGTTAAATAAAAGGTCTTTACCATTTCCATCCGCATTTGCTGTTGGATAGTCGTGTAATGCGCCGTCGTAAATATCTTCCCAATCAGAATCAACGGCTAAATTTTCAGGGATGTCATTGGCGTTATCCATCACCAGTTCGCGGCTATCATCAGTAGGGCTATATTCTTCATCATTTTCATGATGGGTGACTTCGGCTTCAGCAATGAGCGCGCGTTCTACTTCTTGTTTAAAATTTTCTTCTACGTCAGGTGCAGTTGTGATGCTGTCGTCGTAATCATCAACGCCATCATCATATTCACCTTCTGCGGTTTCCAACATGATATTTGATTCTAACGCTTGTTGAATTTCTAGTTGCAAATCCAGCGTGGACAGTTGCAATAGGCGGATTGCCTGTTGCAATTGTGGTGTCATGGTAATTTGCTGACCTAAGCGTAGTTGAAGGCTTTGTTTCATAGCATGTTGTAAAGTGACTACCAATCCTGTTTATGGGGTGTGATGTATTGATCATTATCATGAATACACACACTTGATTTTAAGCTTTCCTATTAAGAAGTATAGCGTGCCAAATTATAACTGAAAGTTCTGTCCCAGATAGACTTCTCTTACTTGGGCATTGTGCAGAATACTTTCGGGTGAGCCTTCGGCAATTAATACCCCTTCATTGACAATATAAGCTCTATGACAAATATCTAACGTTTCTCTAACATTATGGTCAGTAATTAACACACCAATATCTAAACTACACAAATGTGCAATGATGCGTTGAATATCTGCAACAGATAAAGGGTCAACCCCTGCAAAGGGTTCGTCTAATAGCATAAAACGAGGTTCTGCCGCGAGCGCGCGGGCAATCTCAACACGCCGACGTTCTCCACCCGATAAACTCATGCCTACATTATCGTGTAAATGCGCAATATGCAATTCTTCTAATAATTGTGCTAGACGGGTTTTTCGTTGCGCTTTAGTCAACTGTTTTTGCACTTCCAGAATTGCCATGATGTTATCCGCAACACTCAATTTACGGAAAATTGAAGCCTCTTGTGGAAGATACCCCATGCCTAATTGCGCGCGACGGTGCATAGGTGCGTACGTTAATTCTTGTGTATCCAGAAAAATCTTTCCTTCATCACAGGGAATCAACCCAACAATCATATAAAAGCTGGTGGTTTTTCCTGCACCGTTGGGTCCTAATAAACCAACGACTTCACCACTGGTTACATGTAGGCTAACATCTTTGACGACTTGGCGAGATTTATATCGTTTCGCTAAGTGTTGTGCGGATAGTTTACTCATCAGTTGGCAGGTGTTGAAGATGATGATTGCTGACGTGGTTGAATAGTCACTTGCACTTTCTGATTGGCTTTAATGATACCACGTTCCGTATCGTAAGTAATACGTTGCCCTGTAAAGGTATCTTTTCCTTGCCAAACCTCTGCATTTTGAGTCAATTGTAAACGGTTTTCAGTGGCAAAATATTCCATTTTACTTGCTTTTGCATTTAAATCTTCTTTACTATTATCAGGACGTTGTTTAAAACGGGCGGGATTACCATCTAAGATGACTTTATCTAGGGTTTGTTTTTGCGTATAGGTCAAAGTAACTTTGTCCGCTTCTATACGAATTGTTCCTTGTGTAACAATAACATTACCCTCATAAATCGCAACGCCTTTTAAATCATCAATAGTTGCTTGTTCTGCTGTGATATTAATTGGTTGGTCTTTATCCGTTGCAAGGGCAAACACAGAATGACTTATCATCGTCATGCTTATCCCCAATAGCCACTTATTGATAGACATATCGCCCTCTTACTTGTGAACGTAATTCTAACACGTGCGTCGGTAAATAGACCTTCATGCCAACACTGTGTGTTTCCGCATTTTGCCCTAAAATCGTTGTTGGTTCAATAGTTTCTGCGGTTTGTGGCTCGACTTGTATCCACACATCTCTACTTATCAGACGTAACTGCTCTGTGGGCGCAACAGATTGTCGTTCCATGATTGTTTCTCCTAATAACCATAGGTTTTTATTATCAGGTGAAACTCGTCCTTGTTCAGCGACAATTTGCCATGCAGGTTGCCCTTTATCATAGAAAAACAGCACAGGCGCACGTAATTCAGTTTCTATTACGGGATAATGTACCATCGTTTCAGCCGTTAAACGATGTTGTAACAACCCTGTTTTATCCAATTGTGTCGCCGTAAAACGACCTAGGGTATAGTCTGGAACACGGGATAAATCTTCTTCTGACATAATGGCTGAGTCTTTTTCCATGCGATATAACCATATCGTAGAAAATCCCGCAACCAGCAATAATAAAGTCCAACCAGCCCATTGTTCTTTATCCATAAGTTATCCAATAGTTTCCAGTCTAAGCGTTGCGACTGCTATAAAACAAAACAAGGGGAGTCTATGACTATCCCCTTGTTTTGCAAAATAGGAAAAAACTAATCTAAAAAGCTCCGTAACTGCTCGGAACGGCTGGGATGGCGTAATTTACGGAGGGCTTTCGCTTCAATTTGGCGAATACGCTCGCGGGTTACGTCGAATTGCTTGCCCACTTCTTCCAATGTGTGGTCGGTGGACATGTCAATGCCAAAACGCATCCGTAATACTTTTGCTTCACGTGGGGTTAGGCTGTGTAACATTTCTTGTGTTGCACGGCGTAAGCCTTCAAATGTGGCGGATTCTAAGGGGGCAGGAATGCTGGTGTCTTCGATAAAATCGCCTAAATGCGAATCTTCATCATCACCGATAGGGGTTTCCATAGAAATGGGTTCTTTCGCAATTTTTAACACTTTGCGAATTTTATCTTCAGGCATTTCCATTTTTTCGGCTAATTCTTCAGGGGTGGCTTCACGACCTTTTTCTTGTAGAATTTGCCGTGCAACACGATTAAGTTTATTAATAGTTTCAATCATGTGAACAGGAATACGAATTGTGCGGGCTTGGTCAGCAATGGAGCGGGTAATTGCTTGGCGTATCCACCAAGTCGCATAGGTAGAGAATTTATAACCGCGCTTGTATTCAAACTTATCCACCGCTTTCATCAAGCCGATATTACCTTCTTGAATTAAATCAAGAAATTGTAACCCACGATTGGTGTATTTTTTGGCGATGGAAATAACTAGACGCAAGTTTGCCTCAATCATTTCTTTTTTTGCACGGCGGGCTTTTGCTTCCCCAATTGACATGCGACGATTAATTTCCTTGATTTCAGCAAGGTCTAAACGCGATTGTTTTTCCATCGCAATCAACTTGCTTTGGTGTTGCATCAGGTCATCAGCGTATTTTTTCAAGTTTTCTACATACGCTTTGTTACCCTTTAACAAGTTAGGAATCCATTCAGGATTCGTCATGTTGTTCTTGAAAGAGCTTAAAAACTCTTTTTTATCCATCTGCACTTTTTTGATGCAAATGTCACGGATGATATTTTCTTGCTCACGAATGGTAGCGACATCGTTTTGTAAACGCAGGCTTAAATCATCAATTAATTTTGTTACCAGTTTAAATTGTAAGAAAACATCGGTCACATCTTGGCGGGCTTGTTGGAATTCGTTGGAGCTTAAACCGTGTTTTTCTAAGGTAGCTACCATCTGTTGATGCGCTTCGCGCAAACGATTAAACCGATTAGAAGCCTCTTCCATATCTAGCGTGACTTCTTCTAACATGCCCCCTTCTTCATCTTCTTCCCCGCCCGCACCTGCGACGGTTATAATTTCATCTTCATCAATGTCTTCCGCATTATCCGCAAGTGCGGAAGCAGGGACTTCATCATCAGGATTGGTATGATCAGCAAAACCAGAAATCAAATCGGACAATTTAATTTCTTCAATAGCAACTTTATCGTAAAGACCTAGAAACTCTCCAATAATATCTGGATGGGTTGCTAATGCGGTAAGGGCTTGGGTTAAGCCTTCTTCAATCCGTTTCGCAATTTTAATTTCACCCTCGCGGGTTAATAAATCCACTGTTCCCATTTCGCGCATATACATCCGCACGGGGTCAGTTGTACGTCCAAATTCACTGTCGACATTAGCAAGGGCGGCGGCGGCTTCTTCTGCTGCATCATCATCGTCGGGTGCAACCGCATTATCACTCATTAATAGGGAATCCGCGTCTGGCACATATTCATCATGCACCATGATTCCCATATCATTGATCATGCTAATGACACCTTCAATCTGCTCAGGGTCGACGAGATCATCAGGTAAATGATCATTGACTTCATGATAAGTTAGAAAACCTTGTTCCTTACCCTTTGCAATGAGTAGTTTTAACTGAGAGTCTTCTTGTTCGTAGTTCATAGTGGTTGACGCGCACCTGTGATGAAGTTTGTGTTAAAGGTACAACAAGTTGTGTAGTTGAGTCTTTTACACAACTTTTGTTGTATTTTAGTCCGTGTAGGCAAAAAAACGCCCTTATCTTTACGCTTGCCCCCCCGTATTAAAGGGGAAAACATGTATAGAGACTTGTTTATTTTGCCCGTATTATCCCGTTTCTCCTGACTTAACGAACCCCTTTGGGGTTTACCGTTTTAAACTCTTGTTTTTCTTCTTCTGTAATTGTGCCTTTTTGAAACTTTTGTAGCAAAAACTGCCAGCGTTGTCTTTCATACTCTGCGTATAAACGCTGAATAACATCATTAAATTCTTGTTTTACATCAAAACAGCGTTGTTCTTCTAAAAAATGTGGTTGATAAATTGCGAACCGATTAACAAGCTCCGCATAATCCGTGTCTCGCCACTGTTCGCAAATACCTGCAAGCGTCAATGTTGGATTGTTTCTGACTAAAACAAGGATATGAATCAATAAATCGATATTTTCTAAGTAAAGTCCTGATAATTTTTTATTTGGGTACTCAATTTCTTGAGCAAATTGTGGGTAAAGTAGTAGATAAACAATGAGTTGTTCAACTAATGAAAGTTCTTTGAAGTTTGCTTTCTTAGGTGTTCTATTAAAAGCATTTTCTGTTTTTTTACCAATGTCCTTAAGTGTAGTCGATTTTTTTAAATCTACAGGGACTAATTTTTTCAAATTTTTTAATAATAACTCTCGATATGTGCCATCAGGTAGTTGATTAATATAGGGTCTAATGAGTTCTGTTAAACGTGCTTGTCCTTCAATGCTATCGAGTTTTACTTGTTGGGTAAGGGTGTTGAGCAAAAATTGTGATAATGGCAAGGCTTCATCCAAATAAGTGTTAAATGCGTCCGTTCCTTGCCGACGGACAAAACTATCAGGATCATCTTCCTCTGGTAAAAAGGCAAAACTGATTTGTCGTCCATCTTGTAATAAGGGTAACACCGTCTCTACCGTTCGCCATGCGGCTTTACGTCCTGCCTCGTCACCATCAAAACAAAAAACAATGTCGCTCACACTACGAAACAAGCGTTGCAAGTGGTCTGGCGTTGTCGCCGTCCCTAAGGTTGCCACCCCGTTTGTTACATGATGTTGTGTTAATGCAACAACATCCATGTAGCCTTCAACCACCACAACCCGTTTTAAAGCACGTGCTTTGCGAACTTTATCCCAATGATACAGCTCTTTTCCTTTTGAAAATAAAGGGGTTTCTGGTGAGTTTAAGTATTTTGGTTTACTGTCGTCTAATACACGTCCACCAAAAGCAATGACTTGTCCGCGTTGGTCATGAATCGGAAACATGACTCGATGACGGAAACGGTCATATTGTTTACCCGATTCGTGTTCAGTTAATAAACCCGCTTGTAATAAGGTAGCACTATCAACTTTTAAGGCTTTTAACAAACCATCCCATTCAGCGGGCGCGTAACCTATTTCAAATTCTGCAATCACTGTATCGGACAAACCGCGTCGTTGTAGGTAGGCGAGGGCTTCGCGTCCAACAGGTTGATGTAGCTGTTGTTGATAATAACGTGCAGCAGCCACCATCACGGCATATAAATCACTGTGTGTTTCTATAAAAGTGGATTTATTGTCGCTACCTTCTTCATAAATAACGTTAATTCCTAAACGGGATGATAGTTCGTGTACGGCTTCATAAAAATCCATCCGTCCATGTTCTACCAAAAAAGTCAGCACTGTTCCATGCACACCACAACCAAAACAGTGGTAAAACTGTTTTTCGGCACTGACTGAAAAAGAAGGTGTTTTTTCATTGTGAAAAGGACAACAAGCAACATAATTACGTCCTGCTTTACGTAAAGGAACGTAACTATCTATAATTTCTACAATGTCGGCACGCGCAACCAGATCATTAATAAAACTTCGAGCAATACGCATTTTGAACGACCTGTATTAATAACGGAAAATCGCTCACTCGCTAATAGCAAGGGTTGTTTTGTGCTTATCCTAAGCGTTTTTTTAATTCGGTACTGACAACGGACATGTCAGCCCGCCCTTGTACTTGGGGTTTTAATAAACCCATGACTTTGCCTAAATCTTTGATAGAAGTCGCGCCCGTTTCGGCAATGACAGCCGTTATTAAAGCGGTCAATTCGGCTTCGCTTAGTGCTTGAGGCATGTAGGATTGGAGAACTTCAATTTCGCGGGATTCTTTGTCCGCTAAATCGGTACGACCTGCGGCAGAGAATTGGCTGAATGAATCACGGCGTTGCTTAATCATTTTATCAAGCACAGCCACGATTTGTGTGTCATCTAGGGTAATGCGTTCATCAACTTCACGTTGTTTAATCGCCGCCATTAACATGCGAATCGTACCTAAACGCTCTTTTTCTTGCGCCCGCATTGCGGTTTTCATGTCTTCTTGAATACGCAGTTTGAGAGAATCAGTCATAAATGAACCACCTCTACTTCAGGTTATGAGAGTAGTATAGATTAGAAAAACAACAGTTGATGCAAAGTCTAATGATTATAATAATTAGCGGTTATAGAAAGTGTTTCCAGATAACTACCCATTTTACAATGTCGAATTATTACAACCTGACTTTGCATAAAAACGCTGGAAAGAAGGCTTAGTAAAGACGCTCTCTGCGCGTTACATCACGTTGAAGTTTCTTCATGTGACGTTTGACAGCAGCAGCAGCTTTACGCTTACGGACAGAGGTGGGTTTTTCGTAGAATTCACGGCGATGAACTTCAGCAAGAACACCTGCTTTTTCACAAGAGCGTTTGAAACGACGAATAGCGACTTCAAAAGGTTCATTTTCTTTGACGCGGACATTAGGCATTGAAAGCGACACTCCTTAATGGTTGAATAGGGTTATGAAACCGCTCATTATAGTAAGGCGTTGCAAAAAAAGCAAAACTGCCCTGCTTTATTCTAGGGCAGTTATTCGCACGGTTAGGGATGAGCGTCTAGTAAATATAGTTGTTTATATAGGGCTTTCAAGGTTAGCGCACCAAACTTGTAAATACATTTCAGCATAAAATTTTTATGTGAAATTATTGAAATTAGGTGTTGTTATTTTTAATTCTTATTTACGTGTTAGTTTTTAGGATTTAAATAGTTCATAATTTCTTTGTCAAAAAGCCAAATAATTAGAGAAATCAACATGGCAATGCTAAAGACAAGATAGGCTAATGTCATATCACTGTGTAATGCAGTTCCTACAAAAGTTAAAACCGCCATTCCCGGTAAACGCCCAATTAAACAAACGATTACTAGTTTCCAGAGTGGGAGGCGTGTGAGTCCTGCTATAAAACAAACGGCATCGTCAGGAAAAACGGGTAGGAGAAAAATAATGAAAAAGTTGAATAGTCCTCCTTGTTCGATTAAATAGTCAAATTTGTTAAAAATAGCAGGCGGAACAAATCGCTGTACGAGGGTTTCACGGAGTAAACGGCTCAGACCTATGGCCAATAGTGAGCCTATGCTTAAGCCTATCATAGTCAAGAGTAATCCATTCCAAAAACCAAAAATAACCCCGCCTAATAAACCAAATAGTTGCCCCGGTAGGGGTGCAAAAAAAACCTGCAAAATCTGTGTGCCAATAAAAACCAGCGCGCTCCATTCACCAAAAGAAAGAAAAAACTGTCGAATAGCTTCAATATCTTGTGCTTTTAGTAAGTCACGAAAGTGAATAACACTAGCAGGAAGAAACCATTGTGTGATGTAAGCAATACCCAGAAACAGTACGATGATAATGCCAGCTCCCATCAGTACCGTTAGTAAAGCCCACAGTTTTTGTTTTAAGCGTTGAATAAAGGCAATTAAATAAGCAGTCATCATTTTTTAAGTGAAAAGTTGATAAAACATCTAGGGAATTGCCTTAACAGACGTTACATTACTAACTGTCAGGTAACTCATCTTTTTACTACGGGGAGTGTGTGGCTATGTTAATAGGTGTTCCTAAAGAAATTAAAACCCATGAATATCGGGTTGGGTTAATCCCTGCAACGGTGCGCGAGTTAGTAACGCATGGGCATCGTGTCATAGTTGAGCGTCATGCGGGCGATGGCATCGGTATGGATGATGCGGCTTATCAAAAAGCAGGCGCGAGTATTGTGGATACCGCTGCTGAAATCTTTGCTAATGCTGAAATGGTGGTGAAGGTGAAAGAACCCCAGCCCGCAGAATGTGCCATGTTGCATACAGACCAAGTGTTGTTTACGTATTTGCATCTAGCCCCTGATCCTGAACAGACTAAAGCTTTATTAAATAGTGGTGCTGTCTGTATTGCTTATGAAACGGTTACATCAGCAACAGGGGGGTTACCGCTCCTTGCTCCAATGTCAGAAGTTGCAGGACGTATGTCGATTCAGGCGGGTGCTTCCTGCTTAGAAAAGGCGCATGGGGGGTTAGGTGTATTACTAGGCGGTGTCCCCGGTGTAAAACCTGCGAAAGTCGTTATTTTAGGCGGTGGCGTGGTCGGCTCTAATGCGGCATTTATTGCGGTGGGCATGGGGGCGGAAGTTGTTATTATTGATCGTTCTATCGATGTGTTACGTGGATTGTGGCGACAATTTGGGGCGAGTATTGAAACGGTTTATTCAACAACCGATGCTATAGAACAGCATGTATTAAGTGCTGATTTGGTGATTGGGGGCGTACTGATTCCGGGGGCTGCCGCCCCTAAGTTGGTTACAAAAGAGCATGTGCAAAATATGAAAGCAGGTGCTGTTATTGTTGATGTTGCTATTGATCAGGGCGGTTGTTTTGCAACGTCACATCCGACAACCCACGCTGAACCTACTTACTTGGTCAACCAAGTTATTCATTATTGTGTAGCAAATATGCCGGGTGCAGTACCGCGCACGTCCACTGTTGCTTTAAATAATGCAACCTTACCGCACGTATTAGCGTTAGCTGATAAGGGTTATCGCCAAGCGTTGTTAGATGATGTTTATTTACGTCAAGGATTAAATATTTATCAAGGAAAAGTGACTCATCATCAAGTCGCAAATGCCTTAGGTCATCATTACTTAGACGCATTAACTGCATTAGCTTGATTTGCTATAAGCGATAAAAGCCGTAAAAACCGTTGTTTTCATGAAAATTTTTTATGGTTTCTATTGCTTATTTACACCTTGGCAATCTTTGGCTTAAGCAGAATGGGATTATCTGCCTTCAAATACAGTGCTTTTTTATAGTGCTTAAGCGTCAAAAATAATTATCTTAATCTGATTACTTTGATATTAAGACCGCGTCTAATCTTGTTATTTTGCTAGAGTGGTGCATAATATACGTTTTTCTAGCAACGGATAGGACGTTTAAAGAGCAAATATGGCGAAAGAAGATAATATTGAAATGGAAGGAACGGTTATTGAAACCCTACCAAACACCATGTTTCGAGTGCAATTAGATAATGGTCATGTTGTTACTGCCCATATTTCTGGTCGGATGCGCAAAAATTACATCCGTATTTTAACGGGCGATAAAGTAACTGTGCAATTAACCCCTTACGATTTAAGCAAAGGTCGTATCGTTTACCGAGCGCGTTAACCTTCCCCGATTACTCATTCAATTTAGCGCGTAAGTGGTCTAATAGCCCCTTACTTGCCGCCTCTACTAGATTTAATACATGTTCGAACCCCGTTTGACCTTGCCCATAATAAGGGTCAGGCACTTCACTGGTCATGAGCTGTGGTGCAAAATCCAAAAATAAGTGCAAACGCTGTTTTTCACTGGGTGGACATAAAGACTGTAGAATTTTATGGTTTTGTTTATCCATCGCTAAAACATAATCAAACGTTGTAAAGTCCTGTAGATGTACTTGTCGAGCACGAATAGTGCTTAAATTAAAGCCGCGTTTTAATGCCGCCATCTGGGAACGGCTGTCAGGTTGTTCCCCCACATGATAAGCATGTGTACCCGCTGAATCGATTTTAATATCATCCGCTAATTTTGCCTGTTCCACATAATAACGGAACACGCCTTCTGCGGTGGGGGAACGACAAATATTTCCCATACAAACAAAAAGAACCTGAATCATCGTATTATCACCTGTATTGAATAATATAAACGGTCTAAAAAGAATTTAAACTTTAGCAATTAACCATCCATAACACCGCTGTAGCCGTGAATAAGTTATTTGCAATTGTGACAAAATAATTCCCGTCAACATTAAAATACAACCTATTATGCCGCGCTCCGAAAAAGTTTCACCCAAAATAAGCCACCCTGCTAACGCTGCAAAAATAGTTTCTGTACTCATAATTAATGCGGCACTGGTAGGATGTAAATGGCGTTGTCCAATAATTTGTAAAGTATAAGCAATACCAACGGATAACAAACCACCGTATAAAATTGGAATACCTGCATTCATCATACTTTGTAAAGTTATTGTTTCCACCACCACCGCCACCAAAAAACTCAATAAAGCACACACCAAAAATTGGGTAATGGCTAACAATAAGGCATCCACTTTTTGCACAAACCACGCAATTGCCAACACGTGTAATGCCCAAAAAATCGTACTAATCAGCACCAAAAAATCCCCATACGCCAAACTAAAATCTGTGCCAACACTCAACAAGTACAAACCCATCACCGCCAACATTGAACCCACCCACGTCCCTAAATCAGGATATTGTCGCCAAACTAACCCCAACAAAGGCACAAGAATTACATATAAGCCTGTGATAAAGCCTGCTTTACCCGCTGCGGTATAAATTAAACTAACCTGTTGAATCGTTGCCGCAGAAAAAAGCAGAATGCCCAAACATCCCCCACCTAATAAAGCCATTCGCTTATCAATTGCTACGACAGAGGCTATCGGCTGTCTTGCGCGCAAAAAAAGAAAAACAGGCATTAACAACAAGCCACCCAACGCAAAGCGAAGTGCGGTAAACATAAAAGGACCAATATGTCCCATGCTTATCCGTTGTGCAACAAAGGTTGTACCCCATATAAAGGATGCCAATAATAATAAAAATGTTGCTTGCAGTGGTTTATTGACCATAATTGTATGATTAACTCATTAAACGATGTGATGTTATGCACATCAAGCAGGATAAACTCGGTCGTACAGATAACGATATTGTTAGATGAAATGGGTATTACGCCTATTCCAACTGTCAAAAACCGCCATATTATGTCAAAATTAACTACCCCTAATAAAACTACCTACATAAATTATTAGGCATATCAACCCATAGGGAGAATAATAAATGTCTTTCTGGAAAAGTCTGACGGGCGAATTCATTGACATCATCGAATGGCTAGATGATTCACAAGATACCCTTGTTTACCGTTTTGAACGGCACGATAACGAAATCAAAAACGGTGCAAAACTTATTGTGCGTGAAGGACAAGAAGCTGTGTTTATTAAAGAAGGACAACATAAACGCACTATCGACATGGATATTCTTGAACCTGCCGATACCTTTACACCGGGAACGTACACCCTAGACACAAAAAACCTACCCATTCTATCAACTTTAATGGGTTGGAAATACGGTTTTGACAGCCCTTTTAAAGCCGAAGTCTATTTTGTTAATACCCGCCGTTTTCTTGACCAAAAATGGGGAACACCTAACCCTATTATTCTGCGCGACCCCGAATTTCAAATGGTACAAATTCGTGCTTTTGGTACATACTCCTATCGTATTATTAAACCTGCTTATTTTATTAAAGAAATTGTCGGCACAGCGGGTAGTTTTAAAACCGAAGACATTAACAAACAACTGCGTGATTTCATCGTCTCTCGTTTTACCGATGCGATGGGTGAAAGCCGCATGTCCGTGCTAGATATGGCGGCAAAACACGATGAACTGGGCGATTTTGTTAAAGAAAAAATCAAAGCTGAATTTGCTGAATTAGGCGTAGAACTGCTAAAAGTGGTTATCACCAATATTAACTTACCACCAGAACTTGATGCCGCCTTTAAAAAACGCAGTAGCATGGGAATTTTAGGCAACATGCAAACCTACACCCAATACCAAACCGCCGAAGCGATAGGCAAAGCCGCAGAACACGGCGGTGGTGGCATGGCAGGTACAGCAATGGATGCGGGTATGGGAATGGCAATGGGCATGAACATGGCAAATCAAATGAACAACGCCATGCAACAACCCCAACACGCAAGCCCAAGTGCGCCCCCTCCCTTACCACAAGCCCTTGCATTTCACCTTGCCATTGCAGGACAAACACAAGGACCCTTTGAATTACCTGCATTACAACACTATGTAAAGACAGGGCAATTAACCCGCGATACCCTAGTCTGGAAACAAGGGATGGCAAACTGGACAGCGGCGGGACAAATCATGGAACTAGCCAGCCTATTTTCAAGTATGCCGCCCCCCTTGCCTCCTCATTAATCATCAATACTAATTGCACTTAAAATAGTCAGAATTTAGGATACTACTGCTTTACGCGGTGGTATCCCTCTTTAAAGAACAACATATCCAAGTATTATCAATATATAACACATTGTTTAGTATTCAATAACCTGTTAATTTTCAGTATCCATAAGAATAGTGATGACATCGTCACAACATGATAGACAACAGATTTCCCCCCCCAAAAACCACTAAAATACGTTATAGTAGCGACAAAATGCACCACATCATTCACAGATAAGCACTATATATCCTATTTTATACATAAAAGGATTTCATCATGGCTGATACAAAAATAGATAGTTTCTCAATCTTTGAGGTAATAGATAAGCACAGTCGTGAGCATATAGGACAACTTGGTGATGTTTCTAAAGATGGCATTATGTTACTAACCACCAAACCATTAATTCTGAACCAAACCAGAGAAGTTATTATCCGCTTACCTGCCAGCGATGCGTTTTATCAAGAAGTTATCCCACTAGACATAGACCCTTTATGGGTAAAACCTGATGAAACACAACACGAACTCTACCGTGTTGGTTGCCAATTTGTAAAAACAGACCGTGCTGAATTAGAAATGTTAATTCGCCAATTTGGTGCAAAACGCAGTACACGTAAAAACTTATTGTTTTATCTTGATGTTCTTGAAAAAGATAGCGAAGAATTATTAGGCCATTTGGGCGACATATCGGACAGTGGCATTATGCTGATTACATCCTATACCATGCCATTAGGAGAATCGCGCGATATCATCATAAAACTACCCGATATAGAAGAATTTACAAAACAAACGATAGAAGCAGAAGTCGAAATTCGCTGGTCACGTCCTGATGCAAACCCCGAATTTAACTGCGTAGGTTGCTTATTTTTAAATCTTGCGCCTGAAAACAAACCACTCATTAAAAAAGTCCAAGAAGTATTAGGTTTTGATGATGTTTTGTAACTATTATTATAGGTTTATATAAATAACTTAAACCGTAAACCTCACCAGTGCGAAGTCATTTGCACCTAACCTGTTCCCTCTTTTTAAGCTCCCAATACACCATGAAACGTTGGCTCAAACGCTTATTGCTGGTTTTACTGATTGGTTTAATCCTTGTGCTACTCATGGCAGGTTGGGGAGCAGGGACAGAAACAGGCTCACACTGGATGATTCGCCTTGTTCAACATTGGATACCCGGTGAATTAACTATCCAACAAATTGATGGCAGTTTATTAAATCGGCTGGTATTAAAAAACGTACATTATCAACAAGAAAGTGCAATCGTTGACGCAGAAACCCTTGTGTTTGCGTGGCAACCAACCGACCTATTTGATTTAAACGTACATGTGCAACAAATCATGGCGGAAAATGTCAATGTCATTATCCCGCCCAGCACAACCACATCCCCCCCCTCAAAAGACCCATTCACACTACCCGAAATCCGCCTGCCCGTTGGCATTACAATTGACGATGTACAACTAAAAAACTTCACTTTACAAACAGGGGATAAAAGCACGCCGTTTACCCTAACCCTAGAACAAGCCCAATTAGGCGCGACAATTAAAGAACAAATAAGCCTTTTAAATCTATCTATGACAGGCGTACAAACACAAGGTATTCATGCAGGGTTACAAGCCAAAGGACATTACGGATTAACACGTCCCCATGCCGTTTTACTAGATTTACAATGGACAGCACAACTACCACAAATCGGCGAGATTAATGGTCAAGGGAAAATTGACGGTGATATTAATAAATTATCACTAACACACCACGTTAGCGAACCGATAGCCTTACAACTTAACGCCAATGTAACCGAATTGTTCAACAAATTAGGTTGGCAAGCTGATATTCAATGGCAAGATATATTTTACCCCTTAGATAACTCGCCAAAACTGATTCGCAGTCAAGCAGGAAAAATTACCTCCAATGGCAATTTAGAAGCCTATCAACTGACTATTCAAACAGCACTAAGCGGTAAAGACGTTCCTGCAACCGCCTTACAACTCAATGCAAACGGCGATTTACACAGTTTGACGCTAGAAAAACTACGGCTGGCATTACTAGAGGGGGTCATTCAAGCACAAGGGAAAATTGACTGGCAAACCCTACTACAAGCGAATTTACAACTGGATATTAGCCAGTTAAAACTTAACAATTATATTCCTAACCTGCCAGAAAATGTGCGGTTAAATAACCAGTTAAGCGCGACACTGACCGACAAAAACTGGACAATAAATCAACAAACCAAACTCAGTAACACCACAACACAATTAAATTTGACAGGAAAAGGCACACTCGTTGACCTTAACAACCCTGATATTAATGTCGTGCTTGATTGGCAAAATGTGCAATATCCCCTTGTTGGACAAAGTATAATCAACATTCCAACAGGAAAAGCCACACTTGCAGGACAACTCCAAAACTATCAACTAGAACTCACAACCCAAGTAAAAACCCCCCAAATCCCCGATAGTCAATGGAAATTAACCGCACAAGGTGATTTAAACCAACTTCAACAAGGGCAATTAAAAGGCGAACTGCTGCAAGGACAAATCGTTGCAAACGTCAACGCGCAATGGGCAAACCAACTGCAAGCCATGCTCGATGTACAAGTATCAGAAATACCCCTTGCACCCTTCATGGCAGAATTGCCGCCTAGCGTTAAACTAAATGCTGCTTTTTCTGCAAATTTACAAAACGATAAAGTTAAGATTCAACAAGGACAAATCAGTTTACCGCCAACCGCTGCCCAAATAACGTTGGCAGGTGAAGGCTTATTAACCCCTGCGGATAACCCCAGTTTTCAAGCAGATTTAACATGGAAAAACCTGCAATTTCCGCTCATTGGCGAACCACAAGTACAAACCCAACAAGGCACGGTTAAACTTTCAGGCACACTGCAAGCCTACCAATTAACCTTAGACAGTGACTTAAGCGGACAACAACTGCCTAAAGGACAATGGCAAGCTGAAATAAATGGCGACACACAACATATTGAACTACAAAAATTACAAGGGGAATTATTGCAAGGCTTGGTGACGGCAAATGGCAAACTAGAATTACAACCATTAAAAGCCACTCTATTACTTTCCTTAGATAAACTGGTCTTAAATACACTTATTCCCGACGTTCCCGCTACCCATAAACTCAGCAGTCAACTCCGCGCCGAATTTGCCGACCAACAACTTCACCTTGCTGAATTTAAACTGACATTACCGCCTAGCAATATCAACATTGGAGCGCAAGCGGATGTAAATCTCAACGATGCAACCAATCCAAGCTTTACAAGTCAACTAACTTGGCAAGGTTTACGTTATCCACTAGAAGGTAAGCAATTATTACTAAAAGATGCAAAAGGCAATATCGAGCTAAAAGGGACGGCGAATGATTACCAACTGGCGTTATTAGCCGATATTGTCGGACAAGAGCAAATTCCATCAGGGCGCGTGACTGCGACAGGTAATGGCGATAAAAAAGGCTTTAAACTTAAACAATTACAAGGTAAGTTACTAGACGGTGTGCTAAATTTAACAGGGCAAGTTGCATGGTCACCGGCTGTGCAATGGTCCATGAACCTTATGGGGAAAAAACTTAATCTCGCACCCTACACCCAACAACAAAGTAATATTGATTTAGATATACGCTCCACAGGAAAATTAGAAAATAATCAATTAAATGCTGAAGTAAAAATCGTCGATATCAAGGGTAAAATTGGCACATATCCATTACAACTACAAGCGGAAGCCACTGCACAAGGCGAGCGTTATAACCTGAAAAAATTCAATTTTGTTTCAGGCAAAAATCACATTATTGCCCAAGCAGACTATGATAAAACCATCAATGCAATGTGGACGATTGACGCGCCCGCACTAGCAGAACTCCTGCCACAAGCGGGTGGTAGCTTACAAGGTAGTGGAAAAATTAATGGCTCACTCAATAACCCCAAAATTAATGCGACCTTACAAGCCAAACAACTCGCCTATGCAGAAAACCGCCTAGCCAGCTTAGACGTAAAAATCGACGCGGATTTACAAGGCAAACAAGGTTTAAACCTATCGTTACAAGCCGCCGATTTTTTTCAAAGTAATGAAAAAGTTATTGATAAAATAGAAGTTAATGGGCAGGGGCAACTGGCACAACATAGCCTAACAGCGACCATTAAAGCCCCTGAGAATAATTTATTCGTCAAAATTGACGGTGGTCTAGTCCTTACCCCCTTACGCTGGCAAGGACAAATCAGCCAAGTAACCGCTAATTTAGAAAAAGCGGGGCAATGGTCACTCCCAAAACCTGCACCTATCAACGCCTCAGCAGACGCGGCGCAGCTGTCTAATTTCTGCGTTCAAGGCTATTTAAGCCGTCGTCAACCCGATAGTTTGACTAGCATTTGTGTAACAAGTGGTTGGCAAGCCAAAACAGGCGCGAAAGGCGATATTGTGTTGAGCAAAATTCCTTTACGGCTGCTCGTGCCTACCGTAACAGGCACAATAGAAGGACATTTAAGCGGTACATATCAACCTGATGGCACACTCCGTGCCGATGCCCTGCTGGATGTTTCGCCCGGTCGATTGCTCCCCGCAACGGATGATCCTGCCACCAAGCCCATTGCACACAATGGCGGCAAAATAAAGCTAATTATTGATAATACAGGTTTAAATGGCAGCATATTTTTAGACTTAGCTAAACAAAATACGATTAATGGCACAATCACCATGCAAGGATTTAATCGTCTTCCCCTGCGTCCCGACCAACCTATTCAAGCAAATTTACAAGCAAACTTTAATGATTTAGGGTTGTTACCCGATATTTTATCGCAAGCAGAAAAAGCGAAAGGCGCGGCGAATTTTAATCTAACCATTGCAGGAACAGTTGCCGACCCGATAGTACAAGGACAGTTTTTAATCAAAAAAGTCGAGGTTGGTTTACCCGATTTAGGCTTAGAAATTAAAGACTTTAATGCCGATATAAAAACCACTAGCCGTGACACAATAGATATTAATATGGGTTTACAATCAGGCAAGGGACAACTAAAAATAACAGGCAACGTTAAATTACTCACCCTAACGGATTGGCAAGCGGCTATCGCCATCAATGGCGAAAATGTTCAAGTCGTTAATACCCCTGACGCAATCGCCGAAATCACCCCCGATTTACGCCTAACCATGAGTGCGGGCAAAATAGATTTAAGCGGAAAAGTCCTGATTCCCTACGCGAATATCACACCAACAGGTGCAGCGATTAGTGGCACTGGCGGTGGTAGTGTGATTGGTATCTCGCCCGATGTTGTCATTATCAACCCTGATAAACCCAGCACTGCCGAAAAAGCCACAAAAGGCTGGGAAATCACGAGTACAATTAACGTTGTGCTTGGAAATGATATTCATCTTGCCGTTATGGACTTTAATAGCAGTTTCACAGGGGCGTTATCCATTACCTTAAGCCCAAATCAAACCATGCCCAGAGCAACAGGCGAATTACAAATTTTAGACGGCACATATCGCGCGTATGGACAAGATTTAGAAATTGAACGCGGACGAATTATTTTTGCAGGGGGGGGGTGGATAATCCTGTATTAAATATTGAAGCTATTCGGAAAATTCGTGACCGAACCAAAAAAGTAGAATCTGCGGGTGTGCGCATTCATGGCACTGCGCAAGCCCCTCAATTGACTCTTTTTTCAACCCCACCCGTGCCAGAAGGCGATATTTTATCCTACATTGTGACAGGCACTGCATTAGGTGAAGATGTAAGCAACGCTATGTTAAGTTTAGGCACGTATTTAACACCTCAACTATATGTAGGTTACGGGCTGAGTTTGGTTAATCAAAATAGAATTTTTAACATTCGCTATGAATTAAGCCGTAAATGGGGTGTTGAAGCCTCCATAGGCACAGAAGATAAAGGGGCTGATTTTTCGTATATTTTGGAGTGGTAGAAAGATATTACCGCTTCAAATGCTTTCCCGTTTTCATGTATTCTTGCTTGTTGTGATAACAGCCATAAAAAAAGCGTGTGACCTTTAAAAATCACACGCTTATCTTTGGAGCAACCTTAACCCATTATGATTTAACTGCGCGGTTCGTCACTAAATGATCAACAACGCTTGGGTCTGCTAAGGTGGAGGTATCCCCTAAGTTTTCTACCTCATTCGCGGCAATTTTGCGCAAAATACGGCGCATGATTTTACCTGAACGGGTCTTAGGTAATGAAGGTGCCCATTGAATCACATCAGGCGATGCAATAGGGCCAATTTCCTCACGGACTAAACGAACTAAATCTTTTTTCAATTCTTCACTGGGTTCGATGTCTGCCATTAAAGTAACATAAGCATAAATACCTTGTCCTTTAATATCATGTGGATAGCCGACAACTGCAGCTTCCGCAACGGCTTCGTGTAATACCAGCGCACTTTCTACTTCTGCCGTTCCCATACGGTGTCCAGAAACGTTGATAACATCATCAACCCGACCCGTAATCCAATAGTAACCATCCTCATCACGACGTGCGCCGTCACCTGTAAAATAGTTACCCGGATAGGTTTTGAAATAGGTATCAATAAAGCGGTCATGATCACCAAATACTGTCCGCATTTGGCTTGGCCAAGGACGAGTAATAATCAAATTACCTTCAGTTGCCCCTTCTAATATATCCCCTTCATTGGTCACTAACGCAGGAACGACACCAAAGAAAGGCAGGGTAGCTGAGCCGGGTTTCAGCTTGGTTGCACCCGGTAATGGGGTAATTAAAATACCACCTGTTTCTGTTTGCCACCAAGTATCTACAATAGGACAACGGTCTTCACCAATAATATGGTAGTACCATTCCCATGCTTCAGGATTAATAGGTTCGCCAACGCTACCGAGTAAACGTAAGCTCTTACGGCTTGTTTTAGTGACTAATTCATTACCTTGTCCCATTAACGCACGAATGGCGGTGGGTGCAGTATAGAATATATTAACCTGATGTTTATCAATAACTTGCCAGAATCGTCCTGCGTCTGGGTAGGTGGGTACACCTTCAAACATTAAGGTAGTTGCACCATTAGCCAGTGGACCATAGACGATGTAAGAGTGACCAGTTACCCAGCCTACATCAGCGGTACACCAGTAAATATCCCCATCATGGTAATCAAAAACATATTTATGCGTCATCGCGGTGTAAAGAATATAACCACCTGTACTATGCAATGCGCCTTTAGGTTTACCTGTAGAACCAGAGGTATAGAGGATAAATAACGGGTCTTCTGCGTCCATTTCTTCGGGCGCGCATTCGGCGGAAACTTTTTCTATTTCTTCGTGATACCACACGTCGCGTCCAGCAACCATATCCATGTGACGACCTGTATGACGTACAACAATCACTGTGCGCACATTAGGACAATGGGCTACGGCTTTATCGACATTGGTTTTTAAAGGGACAGGACGACCACCCCGTAAGCCTTCATCAGAAGTGATAACAACTTCACAACCAGAATCTAATACGCGGTCTTTTAGGGCTTCAGGAGAAAATCCACCAAATACAATAGAATGAACCGCACCAATTCGTGTACATGCTAACATGGCAACGGCGGCTTCTGGAATCATGGGCAGATAAATACAAACGCGATCGCCTTTCTTAACCCCTTGTGCTTTTAACACATTGGCTAAGCGGCAAACTTTTTCGTATAACTCGCGGTAAGTAATTTTTTTATCAGATTGAGGATTGTCACCTTCCCAAATGATAGCGACTTGATCACCGCGTTTTTCTAAATGACGATCTAAGCAGTTGTAAGATACGTTTAATTTAGCCCCTTCAAACCAACGAATTTTCCCTTCATGGTAATTCCAATCTTGGACTTTATCCCACTTTTTAAACCAAGAAATAAACGCATCCGCCTGTTCAGCCCAAAAATTGTCTGAATCATTCACTGAACGCGCATACATTTCCTTGTATTGCTCGGCATTGATGTAGGCGTTAGCGGCGGCTTGTGGTAACACATCATAGACCTTTTCAGACATGCTTATTCTCCTTTGTTGTGTTGTAGCTCCACCCCTTGGGGCAGGGTTGGTAAGTGACCAAAAAATCTTATTTTAATGCCAGACTAGTTGACATATCTACTTTCTTAGCAGGTAGTTTTTCTACTTTAACAGTACGTTACATCTATTTTTTGTTTTTATAGAAATAACAAATTGATTTTATTATACATTACAAGCATTATCCCAGAAAGCACGTTTTATTGTAATCCGCTTTTTATAATGCTTCCTTAATATAAATAAATTTTAATGGTTTTCATAATATTTTTGATAGATGTAATGTGATTATTTATGGAAAATTTCTCAACTGAAACGCACTATTTTAGTGCAACCTTATCATGCAACCGCATTTTATGCAGCACAGCTTTTCATTTATATTAAATAAATTCAATAAAATAATGCTATTTTTTCAATCGGCATACTTATTGCGACATTAGCCACGATTTATTTTGGAACATAGGCATGATACAAGCAAAACTCGCACAGACTATTTTAGAAAATCTCACTATTGCAGTTTTATGGTTTAATCAGCAATTGCGCTTGCAAGCCATGAATCCTGCCGCTGAGACCTTGCTCGAAATTAGTGCAAAGCAAGCGAAAGGACAGTCTGTTAATGAATTGTTTCCTGACATGACATTATCAGGCAAACCACTGGTTGAACTCATGCAACACCATCGTGCAGTAATTGAACATGGTATCCGTTTACGCTTGCCATTGGCGCGAATGATTACCGTAGATTGCAGTATTACCCCGATATTAGACGAACACGCGCAAACCCATTTTCTTGTAGAATTCACAGCGATTGACCAACACCTGCGCATTGCAAGAGAAGAAAACTTGCTACTACAACAACAAGCCGCACGCAATATCGTGCGTGGACTCGCCCACGAAATAAAAAACCCCTTGGGTGGATTGCGCGGTGCAGCACAACTCTTAGAACGGGAACTCCCTGATCCACGACTGAAAGAATATACCACGATTATTATTGGTGAGGCTGACCGATTACAGAATTTAGTCAATCGTATGCTAGTCCCTAATACTGCAACGCACAAAAAATGGGCAAATATTCACCAGATTTTAATCCGTGTTAGCCAACTCATCGCCTCAGAAACACGAGAATGCATTACCATTGAACACGATTTTGACCCCAGCATTCCCGAAATATGGGCAGATGCTGACCAACTGATTCAAGCCGTCTTAAATATCATGCGTAATGCCGTACAAGCCATGAATGGCATTGGCGATATTATCCTGCGTACCCGTATCACTCGGCAAATGAGCATCGGCAATAAACGCCACAGATTAGTTATTCGTTTAGAAATTATCGATAACGGTCCGGGCGTTCCTGCGGACATGATTGACCATATATTTTATCCACTGGTGACAGGACACGCACAAGGAACAGGGCTAGGACTCTCAATAGCTCAATCGCTGGTCAATCAACATGGTGGCTTAATTGAATGTACCAGCAAACCCGGTGAAACGGTGTTCACCTTATGGTTACCAATGGAATATGGAGAAAATGGGGTATGAAAAAATCAGCAGATGTATGGGTTATTGATGATGATAAATCAATTCGTTGGGTATTAGAAAAAGCCCTCACCCAAGGCGGGTTTAATGTCACCTGCTATGACAGCGCGAATGGTATTTTAGCAAAGCTCAATCAACAACAGCCACAAGTCATCATGAGTGATATTCGGATGCCGGGCATGGACGGATTTACGCTTTTAGAAAAACTGCATGATTTGTATCCACATATTCCTGTTATTATCATGACAGCTTATTCCGATTTAGAAAGTGCGGTTGCGGCTTATCAAGGCGGTGCTTTTGAATACCTACCTAAACCGTTTGATGTGGACGATGCAGCAGAACTTGTACGCCGTGCTATTCAAAAAAGTGAAGAAAGTAGCCCTACGCCTGAAATTGACCCCAATGTCAAAGCCAGCGAGATAATTGGCTCTGCACCCGCAATGCAAGAAGTTTTCCGCGCGATAGGACGGCTTTCACGTTCTAATATTACCGTTCTCATCACAGGCGACTCAGGTACAGGCAAAGAACTGGTTGCCCGTGCATTACACCGTCATAGCCCGCGCGCCGAAAAACCATTTATTGCCTTAAATACAGCCGCTATTCCGCGCGAACTACTAGAATCCGAATTATTTGGACACGAACGCGGTGCATTTACAGGCGCATTAACCCAACGGCGTGGACGTTTTGAACAAGCTGATATGGGAACACTGTTTTTAGATGAAATTGGCGATATGCCCGCAGAACTGCAAACGCGCCTCCTGCGTGTACTTGCGGATGGTACATTCTTTCGCGTGGGTGGACACACCCCCCTAAAAGTAGATGTTCGCATTATTGCAGCAACCCATCAAAACCTAGAACTACGTGTACAAGAATCCACTTTTCGCGAAGATTTATACCACAGACTCAATGTTATTCGGATTCACCTGCCACCATTACGTAAGCGTCGTGAAGATATACCCGCACTTATGCGACACTTTCTTCTTTCAGCCGCTCGAGAACTCAGCGTAGAAGTAAAGACACTACACGCCAATACAGAACGTTATCTTACCCAATTAGATTGGCCGGGTAATGTTCGCCAATTAGAAAACGCATGTCGTTGGTTGACCGTCATGGCATCAGGACAAGAAATTTTATTAGATGACTTACCGCCAGAATTACGTTTACCCAGCGTTCAAATCCAAGACCGACTAAATTGGGAAGAAAGCCTAAATCAATGGGTAGAACAACGGCTTGCATTGGGAGAAGAAGGCTTATTAAATGATGCTCTGCCACGTTTTGAAACCGTAATGATTAATACAGCACTCAAATACACAGGCGGCAGACGACAAGAAGCCGCAAAATTATTAGGATGGGGACGTAATACATTAACCAGAAAAATTAAAGAACTAGGAATGGGTGAAGAAACGGAATAATGGATATAGGCTTAATTTGACAGATAAAATTAAACATTATTTTCGTTTAGCGTTATAAAAAACGGATACCACCGCCTAAAACGGTAGTATCCCTGTATTATTTAGACCGTTCTGATGCTTTATTTAGTGCCAATCATAAAAAACAAACTATTACTGTGATATCCATATCAATAAAAAAGCACCCAATACCAAACGGTAAATAACGAATGGCATCATTCCCATTTTTTCTAATAACCCCATAAATAAGCGAATACATAAATACGCACTTATTGCAGAAAATAAAACACCTAACCCCATATCTAACCAAACTAATTGGTCAGCCTGTTTTAATAATTTCAATGTTTCCATTCCCCCCGCCAAAATAATAATCGGGATAGATAATAGAAAAGAAAATCGAGCTGAAGCAGTGCGATTTAACCCCACCAATAATGCAGCCGTCATTGTAATACCTGAACGCGACACACCGGGAATAACGGCTATTGCCTGAGCAATCCCAATAATCGCAATATCACGCCATGTTAATTGATATTCTGTCCGCCGATGTGTTCCTGTTTTATCTGCATAACCCAATAATAAACCGAATATAATTGTTGTAATAGCAATAATTAAAGTTGTGCGCAGTGCTTCATCTACATCTAATACCGACATAATTAAACCAATTAATGCGACAGGTATTGTTCCTAATCCTACGCCCCATACCAGACGACTCTCATCCGTTAATTGACGTGTTAGACATGATTGCCACCACGCGACCAATAAGGGGCGTAAATCATGGCGAAAATACCATAAAATGGCGGTCAGCGTCCCAACATGCACGGCAACATCAAAAGCTAATCCTTGGTCTTTCCAACCCAATAATTGCGGAATAAAAACCAAATGCGCCGAGCTAGAAATAGGCAAAAACTCTGTTAGCCCTTGTATAACAGCCAAGATGATAATATGTGAAAGTTCCAATCTTTTTTCCTTTTTTAATACAGATGTTATAGATAATAAAACGGATAACACCGCTTAAAGCCGTGCTATCCGTGCTTGTTGATGGTTTACTGTAACAGCAAATAATTCACAACGACTATTAAATAAACGTTATCTACGCATCAAATAAAAAAGACCTGATGTCGTTAAACATCAAGTCTTTATTAATATTTCGCGTGAATTGTTTCGCTTTTATTCAAAAACAATTACATATCTGCTGGTTCTTCTTCTTTCACCATCAAGCGTTTTTCATCCGCTTCAAAGCGTAAGACAATATCGTCTTTTTCTTCTTTCACAATCACATGTCCGCCTTTCTCTAGCTTACCAAATAGCAATTCTTCTGCCATGGGTTTCTTGATTTTATCTTTAATCAAGCGAGCCATTGGACGCGCGCCCATTAAGGGGTCATAACCATGTTTTGCCAACCATTTACGCGCCGCATCTTCAACTTCAATCGTCACGTTTCTATCAGCTAATTGCGCTTCTAACTCAATAACAAACTTATCAACCACGCTACTAATCGTATCTTCTGCTAAGGACTTAAACTGGATAATAGCATCCAAACGGTTACGAAATTCAGGACTGAATAAGCGTTTAATCGCCTCCATTCCATCTGTCGTATGGTCTTGCTGATTGAAACCAATAGAAGAACGGCTGACTTGTTCCGCCCCTGCATTAGTTGTCATGATAATCATTACGTTACGAAAATCTGTCTTGCGCCCATTTGTATCGGTCAATGCGCCATGATCCATCACTTGGAGTAACAGATTAAACACATCAGGATGGGCTTTTTCAATTTCGTCCAGTAATAACACAGAATGCGGATGTTTATTAATGGATTCTGTTAATAAACCACCTTGGTCAAATCCCACATAACCGGGCGGCGCGCCAATCAAGCGTGATACTGTGTGGCGTTCCATGTATTCAGACATATCAAAACGTATCAATTCTATGCCAAGAATACGGGCTAATTGGCGTGTTACTTCCGTTTTACCCACCCCTGTAGGGCCTGCAAGCAAGTATGAACCTATCGGCTTTTCTTGATGTCCTAAGCCAGAACGTGACATTTTGATAGCGGCGGCAAGCATACCAATTGCATCATTTTGTCCAAAAACAACCATTTTCAAATCACGTTCCAAATTCAACAAAACATCTTTGTCGGACAGGGAAACGTTTTTCGGTGGAATACGGGCAATTTTTGCCACGATATTTTCAATATCCGCAACATTAATAATCTTTTTGCGTTTAGAAACAGGTTGTAACCGTTGTTTCGCGCCTGCCTCATCCAACACATCAATGGCTTTATCAGGCAGATGACGGTCGTTAATATAACGTGCAGAAAGTTCTGCGGCTGCACGTAGGGCTTGGCTGGCGTATTTAATATCGTGGTGTTCTTCAAGGCGTGATTTGATGCCCTTTAGAATTTGAATCGTTTCTTCTACAGAGGGTTCTGGCACGTCAATTTTTTGGAAACGACGTGACAATGCACGATCTTTCTCAAAAATACCACGATATTCTTGATAAGTGGTTGAACCAATACATTTTAACTCACCAGAGGCTAACGCAGGTTTAATTAAATTAGACGCATCCATTGCCCCACCCGATGCAGCACCTGCACCAATAATGGTATGAATTTCATCAATAAATAACACTGCATTGGGTTCTTTACGGAGTTGTGCTAAAACGGCTTTTAAGCGTTTCTCAAAATCACCACGATATTTAGTTCCTGCCAACAATGCGCCCATATCTAGCGAATAAATAACGCTATTTAAAAGCAATTCTGGTACTTTACCATCGGTGATTAATTTAGCTAATCCTTCTGCAATGGCCGTTTTGCCGACACCTGCTTCCCCAACAAATAAGGGGTTATTTTTCCGTCGTCTGCACAAAATTTGTAACGTGCGTTCGATTTCATTTTGCCGTCCAATCAAGGGGTCAATCTTGCCCATGATGGCTTGTTCATTCAAATTTACGGTATAGGCTTCTAACGGATTTTTACTGCCTGAAGGTTCAACCGTTGCTTCTTCATCTTGTGAAGGGGATAAATCCGTATGTTCGGGGTTGTTTTCAATTTTAGAAATGCCGTGAGAAATAAAATTCACGACATCTAAGCGGGCAACATTTTGTTTATCTAGGAAATAAACAGCTTGTGATTCACGCTCACCAAAGATAGCCACTAACACATTTGCGCCTGTCACCTCTTTTTTACCAGAGGATTGGACGTGAAAAACGGCTCGTTGTAAAACCCGTTGAAACCCTAACGTTGGTTGAGTATCACGGTCGTCTTTTTTCGACAGTTTTGGCGTACTTTCTTCTAAAAAGTTACTTAAATCACGCCTTAACATGTTCATGTCGACACCGCAAGCGCGTAATACCTGCACAGCAGACGAGTTGTCTAGCAGGGCTAATAATAAATGTTCAACCGTCATAAACTCATGCCGCTTTTGACGGGCGTTTTGAAAGGCGGCGTTTAAAGTTGCCTCTAGTTCCTTACTTAACATGTTTTTTATGACCTCTAATCAATTACGCGCTTATCAAGCCGTCTCCATCGTACAGAGGAGGGGGTGCTGACTTTCACGAGAGTAGTTATTTACTTGGGCTACTTTAGTTTCAGCAATTTCACGGGTGTAAGTACCACAAACGCCTTTCCCTTGCGTGTGGACTTGCAACATCACACGGGTCGCGGCTTCCCGATTCATCGTGAAAAAAACTTCTAATATATGCACGACAAATTCCATTGGCGTGTAATCATCATTCAACAGTACAACATTATAAAGCGGTGGACGTTTTAATTTTGGTTTGGACTCTTGAACGCTAAGATCGTCATCTAACTGGGGTGTTGGTAAATTTGCCATACGTATCAATTACTATAAAATTCAACTATGAAATGGGAGGTTGTATATCAGCGTATCTGGTTATCTACTATCTGACAATCCCTACGGCTCTGTCTATTTGGTAGCTAACTAAAGGATTTTACAATACAATTCTTTTTCATAATCAGTCTATTATTCACCGTTAAAATTATCTAACGGCTTTTGATCAAAGTTTATATTCAAGCGTAGAGATTTCAAGTATGTCACCGTGTATAAATCCCACAGAATTTTTTGCGGGTCAACCTGTCAGTTTGGCACGTCATGTCGCCGTTCTCGTTTATGAGAGTTTGTTACTCTTTGCCGTTTTGTTTATCGCGGGCTTATTAGTGTTGCCAGTGACACGGGGTAATCCAAGCATTTTTTATACCCTTTACTTATTATTGGTGAGCTTTGGATATTTTGCTTGGCATTGGCGTAAAGGATGCACTTTAGCCATGCAAGCATGGCGAGTTAAAATACGCTCTGTAGATGGTCAACGTATTACGTGGAAACAAGTGGTTATCCGTTTTACAGTTGCATTTTTATCCATTGCTTGTTGTGGGTTAGGTTTTTTTTGGTTGTTATTTGATAAACAAAAACGCACATGGCACGACATTGCCTCTTGCACACAGTTGGTGCATATTCCAAAAAGTAAATAGCAGAATCTTTTTAGCGTATAAAGTAAAAATGAATAACGGAGAATTCTGCATAACGCAGCGTTCTCCGTGCTGCTGTTGCAAAAAGTTTATTCAACCGATTTTTAGATTTATCTCCGCAATTTGTACTAATCCCTGCTAATATTTTTATCCATAAAAAATAATAAATTAAATCGTAAAATAGGATTTGATAGCGTAGGTATTTTCTCTCACTTTACAAAGTTGCATTTCTAAACTAAGATAGTTTCGTATAGAAAATAAGGTCGGGCAGTTAGATTATTTAATAACCCAGAGGTGAGTATTATCATGAATTTACAATTTCTTATCATAGACCCGCAAAATGATTTTGCGAATCCGAAAGGTAGCTTATTCGTTACAGGTGCAGATAAGGATTCTGAACGCCTTGCTGCCATGTTAAAGCGGCATATCAGCAAAATTGATGATATTCACGTAACGCTTGATTCTCATCACTGGATGGATATTGCGCACCCCATTTTTTGGATGGATAGCAAAGGCAATCATCCTGCACCTTTTACGACCATTACTGAGGATGATGTAAAAAACGGTAAATGGCGAACGACGCAACCTAACTGTCAAGCACGCGCGTTGGCTTATGTACAAGCGTTAAAATTGGGCGGACGTTATGATTTAACTATTTGGCCACCCCATTGTTTGATTGGGCATTATGGACACAATGTAGTTGACCCAATTGCGAAAATGTTAATTGAATGGGAAAACCAATTAGCCATCGTGGATATGGTAACTAAAGGTTCAAACCCTTGGACAGAACATTACAGTGCGGTACAAGCCGACGTACCCGACCCAGAAGACCCCAGCACACAGTTAAATACACGCTTGATTAATACCCTAGAGGAAGCGGATTTAATCGCCCTTTCGGGGCAAGCCTTATCGCATTGTGTCGCAAATACCATTCGGGATATTGCCAATAATTTTGGCGAAGCGAATATTTCTAAAATGGTGCTTATTGATGACACAAGTTCCCCTGTGCCGGGTTTTGAGGCGATGGCAGAACAATTTTTACGTGAAATGAAAGGACGTGGAATGCGGACAGCGAAGTCCACTGAGTTTTTAATATAAATAATCGTCTTTTTATTACACTGTTTTTAAAGGAGAATATATCATGCCTAAATTTGACAATATGCAAACTACGGTATTAGCAGGCGGTGGCAATTTCCAATTTTCCGCAATTCGTCCTGATAAGTTGGGCGCGACAGAATATACTTTAGTCTCTATCGTTGTAGATGTTAGCTCTAGCGTGAATAGCTTTAAAAAAGCCTTATTGGACTGTATTAAATCTATTATTCAAGGTTGTCAGCGCAGTCCACGTGCGGATAATTTGATGGTACGTTTATTAACGTTTAATGATAGTCGTCAAGAAATACATGGCTTTGTTCCGCTGAATCAGATAGACCCAAACAGTTACGCAGCCTTGCAATGTAGTGGTGCAACTGCCCTTTATGATGCGTGTTACGATGCTATTGCGGCAACCAATACCTATGGAAAAACCCTGTTTGACCAAGATTTTGGAGTGAATGCAGCCGTTTACATTATCACGGATGGTGAAGATAATCGCTCAACCGTTACGCCGAAAATGATTGCTAAACAAGTGCATGATATTAGCAAAGATGAGTTTTTAGAATCGATGATTACCGTCTTGGTTGGCGTGAATACGGCTAACAGTACGTCATCAGGATATTTACAGCTTTTTCAAACCGAAGCAGGGTTAAATCAATTTGTTGAAATTGACGCGGCAACGCCTGATAAATTAGCAAAATTGGCGGCGTTTGTAGATAAAAGCATTCGTTCACAAAGCCAAGCACTGGGTACGGGTTCAGCCTCACAACTGCTAACGTTTTAACCAACGACGCGCAAAAAAAACACTGCCCCGCTTTGTCTTATGCAAAATGGGGCAGTGTTATTTAAAAATCTTGTTCTACTAAATGACTGAGATTAGCCTTTAGATAAGGTGACTTGATAACTGGGGTCATTCTTTGGGTTAGATTGGTTAGTAAAGACAGAACGGTCGTTTTTTAACGCGATAACTTCAAAAAACGGCGTGAAGCGTGCCTCACTAATACCGAAGGCTTGTAAGAATTTCCCAAACATAGCCTGTTCTTGGGGTTCTGCCTGTCCATCAGATAAAGAAGAATCAATTAAATTAGTAAGAATACACATTTTTTGCGCGTCACTGAGTAAGGGCGTGGCTTCTGTTAAAAATTGGTCAACAGAATGGCTTCTCGTATAGCGTTGCGCACTGTCTAACAATTGCCGACTATTTGCCCCGACACCAATCGTTCCGCCACTTTCTTCCCCGCCTAATACTGCCAGCAGTTGTCCGACTTCTTCGTTATCAATTTCTCCATCAGCACTAATCATGTAAAGCAAGGAGGTTGCAAAGGCTAAGTGTGGTGTCATTGCCGCGCCTGAATCCCCTTTAAACATATCAAATAAACCCATCTTTAAGACTCCTTAATCAAAAATAGTTATGGTCATATTGCTAAACACAGAAGTAGCTAAAAACATACACATCATAAATAGCTTTGACATAATATGGCTGATAAAAATGAAGTCAAGGGGGAATTCACAAAGACAAAACACTTTTTAACGGATTACAACAGACACTCATCCCCTATGTCATACACCACTATTGTTTTTATCCGCATTAGAATTTACTGGGCTATTAAAACTTCCAGAATTAAAACAATGGGGTGTTTGCCACAATCTATCTATTTAATAATTCAGTTCTACATGGCTAAGTGCATTTTTTGGATGCGCTGGATTGGTAAAAACAGAACGGTCATTTTTTAACGCGATAACTTCAAAGAAAGGAGTGAAGCGTGTTTCACTGATGCCAAAAGCATGTAACAATTTACCAAAAAGAGTTTGTTCTTCTGATTCGGGTTCGCCATCAGCAAAAGAAACATCTATCAAGTTGACGAGAATACACATTTTTTGTGCATCACTTAATAACGAAGCAGTATCAGCAAT